>NZ_JADBTR010000033.1:0-73283 GCF_020246065.1 Microcystis sp. M144S2 | reverse complement strand
GGAGAATTTATTCTCAATTATAAAAATTGAGATAGTTTGTGCCGCTTAAATAAAGAGGTTTTGATAACCAAATTAAAGCAGCTCTAAAGAGTTTTGAGTTAAAAGTTAAACTTCAAGTTTTCATTCAGGACGAATGTACTGATTAACTAATTTTTTGGGTAAAATTAGTTAACCCATCATTATAACATATAATTAATTTGCAAGAGTTCTATTGATGCAATTAACCTTTTTTTACAGTAAAAATACATCTACAGCGTTTCTCATCAAGATAAAGTGTAACCTACTTTGACATCGACCACCTACTCCCCAAAACGAAAACTTCGCACCTCACCATTAAGATAACTGCTGTAATACTGCTCACTTAATATTCTATTTTCCTACCGATAACTGATAACTGATAACTGATAGACGGTTGACAGCTTAGATGTGTAATTAATTTTGCTTAGGGACTGACAGCTATTTAAATATACTTTTGCCAGTTCATCCCTGGCTTGCTGGTTCAAGGGTTAGATATTTTCCGAGCAAAAGTGCTACAATGTAATCTTAAGGGTCAAAACAATCAAGGAGAAGAGCATGGTCAGCAAAATTGATCGCCAAGCATTTTTACAATCCTTAATCGTGCCACCGGGTAAAGAAATTTCTCTGCACAAAGACTACGATCCTGGGTTTAAGCCAGACTACATTACCAAAGAAGATGCCACACTGCTGCTGCAACAGGGGATCGAAAAAATGGCCGAGTTTCAAGATAAACTCTATGCCCAGGATACCTATGCCCTGTTAATTAATCTACAAGCCATGGATGCGGCGGGTAAAGATGGTACGATCAGACACGTTATGTCGGGTTTAAATCCCCAAGGCTGTCAGGTATTTAGCTTTAAAGTTCCCTCGGCCGAAGAACTAGATCACGATTATCTCTGGCGATATTATAAAGCTTTACCGGAGCGGGGTCGTATCGGTATTTTTAATCGTTCCTACTACGAAGAATTATTAGTCGTGCGCGTCCATCAAAATTTATTGGAACGGCAAAAACTCCCCCCGGAAGATAGAACCAAGAAAGTTTGGCAGCGACGTTTTGAGGAGATTAATAATTTTGAAAAATATCTGGTTAACAATGGGGTTATTGTCCTGAAATTCTTTCTCAATGTTTCTAAAGGGGAACAGAAAAAACGCTTTTTAGAAAGAATTGATCGCCCCGAAAAAAACTGGAAGTTTTCCGAAAATGATGTCAAAGAAAGAGCTTTTTGGGGTGATTACATGAAAGCCTACGAGGAGGTATTCAATCATACCAGTACCGAATGGGCCCCTTGGTATATTATCCCGGCTGATCGCAAATGGTTTACCCGTTTAGCTGTGGGGGCGGTTATTTATCACACCCTCGAATCCCTCGGTTTACGATATCCCACCGTCACCGAAGAACATCGCCAAGCTTTACTGAAAGCCAAAGAAATCCTGGAAAATGAGCAGGATTAAAAATAGAAGAAAATCCCCAAAAAGCGATAATTGCCAGAAAATCGATCTCTTGAAGAAATATTTTTGTTCATGTCGTCTTTTCTGTTAGGCTTAATTTTTGTCAATTATTGATCAGTAATTCCCAGATTTCTCCCCTATTATTGCCCTGGGAATTAATATTTCGTCGGGCTTTTACCCTTTGAATATTATAATCTTTATATAAATCATCAAAAAAATTGTTGTCAGAGTCAAAGTTTTTAACGTCGGAATTACTTAAAATAAATTTATAACCGGCGTGATCCACTTGATCGATAAATTGTTTTAATCTTATTTGCTCCTCATCGTTAAAATCTTCTTTAGTATAAGAGGTAAAAGCTGATGTTTTTTTAATCGGTTTATAGGGAGGATCAAAATAAAATAAAGTCTTGTTATTGGCATAATTTAGAGTTTGGACAAAATCTCCTTGTAGGATCGTCACTTTCTGTAAATGATGATTGACAGCTAATAAGTTTTCTTCATTGCAGATCAATGGTTTGACATATTTTCCAAAAGGGACATTAAAAAGTCCTTTGCTATTGACTCTATAAAGTCCATTAAAACAAGTTTTATTGAGAAATAATAACAAAACTGTTTTTTCTATATCTTCATCACAGCCACGAGAATTAAATTCTATTCTTTTATCTAAAAAAAACTTTTGTTGTTCCTCTAGATTTTTAAGTTCATAAAAATCCTGCTGGATTTTTTTAAGTTTGACTATTAATTCTTTGACATTATTTTTAATAACATTATAAGCCATGATTAAATCAGGATTGATGTCATTAACAATGACTTTTTGGACAGAAGAAAAATTATTTAAAACTGAGAATAAAACCGCCCCACCTCCGACAAAAGGTTCAATGTAGTTAAACTGACAATCTTGAGAAATCTGGGAATTAATCAAAGATAGAATATTGGGAACCAGTTGAGTTTTGCCTCCCGCCCACTTTAAAAAAGGTTTGCCGCTAACTGTTTTCCTTTGAGACAAAGAAGTGGTCATTATTATTGCTAGATTATCCTAATTTATTCAATTTACAGCGCAATTCAAGAAAACCTGAAAGGCGGATTTGGTATCAGAAAGGTAAACGGGGCATTTTTTTCAATACTGATTCAATTTGGTTGATTAAATCCAGCAGACGATTGCCATCCACATGAACCTCGCTGGTGGGATAATTGGCAAGGACTTCGATGACTTGAATCTCGTTATCGTTGAGGGCAGAAGTGACTAAGGAACCGCGTAAAGCTTGCCGACTAGCGGCTCGATTGGGGGTGTGGACAATTTCGGCGGCATAATCTAGCAAACTTTCGCCAAAAAAACTATTAAGAAATTTGGAAAGAAAGACGGCATCCACCGCTACCCGACGATTAAGGATTTTGCGGAATTCTTCGGGTTTTTGGTTAGCCATCTTTAATTGTGCCGCCAAAGCGGGAGCTAATTCGCCTGTTTCGCTCAATTGCTTTAATTCTGATACCGATACGGACCCTTGGAAGATGTGGTATTTGATGATAGCTGATTCGGCGGCTGACAAAGACTGACAAACACCGAGAAAGATAGATATTCCTAGGGGAAGTAAAAGATTTTTGAACATAAACCAAAGGTGCAAAACAAGCGAAAAGCGATCGGGATGATTGACTCATTCTAGCGGAATTGGTTGCCGCTTAGGAAAAACTTAAGACGGTGTGGATTATCTAGAGATGAATTTTTTAGTCACCCAACTAGGAGCAGAAAGCTGATAGCTTAATGCTAATCATTAATTTACATTCGCGACAGGGCAGCGATTTTTGCTAGTTTATCTTTTTCTAAACCGTTGAGATCCTCTAGCTTTAACCATCCTTCCTTTAACAGTTGAGCAAAGACAAAAATTAGGGAAGTATAGCGATAGTCATATTTACCATCAATCTGATGTCGTCGGGCGCTTAGATAATCGTGCATTTGCCAGATATCATCTAAAACCGTGATCTGACCAGACTGTTCTTTAATATGTTCTATTAAAGTGCTAGTTTCTCGCTGATAGGCTTTTTGGAAAGCAGTTTGAGCAATTTCTTGTTCGGTATCTGACCAAATTATTTCACTCATAGGCATGATTTTAGTTTTAGGGATGATAATTTTGGATTTTTGAACTACCTCGAATCTTTTCGCCCACATCTGTAAGAATAATTGTTTAGTTATTCTTACCTAGATCGGAGAAGAAACCGGTGTATTTACCAATTTTTTTAAGTCAGCCTTTTAATTGTATAAAAAAAAGAGTTCACTTGACAAGGAACTCTAATAAGTTTCATCAGAATTTTTAATGATTTCTCTCAGTAGCTATTTAGCCACGGGCAAAGTTTAATAATTCTTTCGGAGAAGCTAATAAATCGATCGCTACGAAGAAAATTTTATTATCAGGAGTTAGGAGGAAGCGCCATGCCATATTCATACCCACACCTGCACCAAACCAAGGAGTTTGTACTTTTCCCGTCACTTTAATCTGAGTAAAACCGTCATCGGCGGGTTCTACTACACCGCGTTCGGGGATTAATTTCAAATTTTGGCATTCTTCCCGGAAAAAGCGATATACTGCCTCTTTACCGACGACGGGACGTTGGAAAGGTGGTTGCAGAGCGCCGTCAGGGGTGAATAATTCAATTAATACATCAAAGTCATTCGCGTTGAGGTTGTCCATATAGTTGAGGACGGTGGCATTGGTAACGCCTTCAATGCTAACTTTAGTCCGTTCGGCAATATTTTGGGGAGGAACCACGGGTTCGGAAATACGGTTATAATCGCCCAGTTTCTTGGGATCGTAGCCCATATCCACCACACAATTCCGCAGAACGGTGATTTGTTGTCCCGACTCTAATTTTTTAATCCCGTCTAAAACGGCGCTGGCATTAGCAGATAGTTCATAACCCTTGGGAATTGGGGCAACACTGCCATCTTCCATCCATTGTCCTAATTGATACCAGAATCCCAGCTTGATATTAGCAGACCAAGTGCCGTAGGTACGACAAATCGGGGTGTCAGCATGGTTGGCTAAGTCGCACATCACCTGCGATTGTTGCAAGGGTGACATCTGCCGAATTTCATTCATGGTTTTTTCGGCAAACACCATACTAGCAGCGCCGGGGGCGGCAACGGTGATGGTTTTGCCCATTTCTAGGTAGGCAAACCAAATCAAGGCTAGTTGATCTTCGGTATTCAGCTGATTGAAACGCGCAATCGTGGCAGGAACCACATCCGCTGATAGCGTGTTGGGGAAAATGCTCCGCGCTGATTCGATCGTAAACGGCATAGATTCACCTTGAAGTAAAGTTTTGTATCAATTTACCCCCATTCTATCATATTTGCGCCCCAAGGCAGCACCACTAGAGAAACTTTCCCAAAAAAAGCTGTACTTTAGATCACACTTACCCGGGATTATCACAAAATCTTAATGGTTGAACAACTGTTCCATCACTTATTTAGGGTTGGCGGCAAAAAGTTTTTCGTGGGGCAGGGTGTGGGGTGTGGGGTGTAGGGTTTTTTAGGGGGTCAATACCTAATTTTCAGGGAAAAAGTCCAGGAATTTTACCCCCGATCACTCCAATGCTAGGCACTTTTTGAGGTCAAAAAAGCCTAAAAACCTTATCCAACAAGCTTTTTAGATTTATTCAGCAAACCCTATTTAGGGTTGGCGGCAGCAGCGATCGATCGCTGTTTGGCGATGCTAGATAACCGAAAGTATCTCTAAAGGATGATTTTTGCTGCTCTAACTCGTTTTCAACCCGGGACTACTCTTGATGCTCCCTAGTTTTTTCTAGTATTTCTCACCCCGTAGCAGGCCGTAAATTTGATCCGTATAGTCATAAAACTGAGCTTGTCGTTTAATTTTATAATTACGATCTAGGGGTAAATTAATTGTTAATTCCCGTTGTATAGTCCCCGGCCTAGCACTCAAAACATAAATACGTTGAGCCAAAAAAACCGCTTCATCCACATCATGGGTAATCATTAAAATACTACACCTGATTTTTTGCCAAATTTCAATTAAATATTCGTGCATTCTTTCTTTGGTTTGTACATCTAAAGCTGCAAAGGGTTCGTCCATTAATAAAACTTTGGGATGACAAGCAAGAGAACGGGCGATCGCCACCCGTTGTTTCATCCCACCCGATAGTTCTCTGGGGTAAGCATTAGCGAATTGGATTAAACCGACAATATCCAGATAATAACAGGCCACTTCCCAGCATTCTTTTGTCGATAATCCCTGTAGTTTTAAGCCAAATTCAACATTTTTTTGGATCGTCATCCAGGGATAGAGTGTATAATTTTGAAAAACCATGCCGCGATCGGCTCCTGGCCCTGTCACTTCAACACCATCAACGGTAATTTTGCCGGAAGTGGGCAGCTCTAAACCCGCAATCATTCGCAACAAAGTCGATTTTCCCGAACCAGAGGCCCCGACCGCACAGACAAATTCAGCACTTTCAACGTGTAAATTAATATCTTTCAGAGCGACCACAGCACCTCGTTTAGTGGTGAAAATTTTATTGAGTTGAGTAATTTCTAAGTGCATTAAGGTTCTTCTCTTATCATTAAAATAACTTTACTGGTGACAGAATAAACTCTGTGCTTGAGTTTTTAAATCAACGAGTAATTGACCATTTACAAGTCCAATGCAAAAGCAAACGAAAACTTAAATCTAGGGCAAAGCCAATAATTCCCAGGACAATTAAACAGGCAAAAATTTCATCGGTTCTCAGAAATTTCTGGGCCAATAAAATGCGTTTGCCTAAGCCATTATCGGCCGCCACCAATTCCGCCACTACTACCAAATTCCAGGCGGCCGCCATATTAACACGAAAAGTATCGATAACATTAGGAATAATATAGGGAGTAATCACTTTAAATAAAACCTGTTTTCGAGTTCCTCCAAGGGTATAAGTTACTTCGATCAATTCACGGGGAATGAACTTGACCGCATCCATAATCATCAGGGTATTAAAGAAAATTGTCCCGATAAAAATCAGCATAATTTTTGACGTTTCTCCAATACCCAAATAAATAACCAATAGGGGAATAAAAGCAGGAGCGGGCATATAACGTACAACGCCAATGATCGGTTCCATTAAACTACGAATACTCGGAAAAGTTCCCATTAAAATCCCCAGGGGAATAGCAAACAATCCTCCCAAAAAAAAGCCACCAACTACTCGTAAAAAACTGGTAATAGTATCTTGAATTAAAAAGCCCTGTTCTGCCAATTTTCCTAAGGCCTGAATAACGGCTAAAGGAGAGGGCAAAAATACGGATTCAATGCCCGCAAAACTAGAGATTAGTAACCATAAAATCAGTGGGACAATAATAGAGGAAACCATTAAAGTCCATTTTAGGGATTCGGGAATATCCTCGGTAATCCGCCAAAAAGTGCTTTGAGGAAGCGTTTTAGGTGTTGTGGTCATGGGATTTACCAAAGAAAAGAATAATTTTGATAGCCAATATCACCCAGTTATCAAACAATTCTTGAAGTCAATGATCGAGGGACTAATTAGGATTTTCTGTCTTGATTTGCCAACGCCTTGACAAATTGGGCATCTAGAATGGTTGTTAGATCGGGGACTTTTTTAATAAAGCCAACTTCCATCATAAAATCAGCCATTTTTTGAGCGGCAAAGGGCATATTTTTCATGGTTTTCCCCGGACTAAAGGCTTCTAAGTTTTCTTCTAAGGTGAAAAACTTCGTTCCCTCTTTATATAAGGCCAATTCTTCTGTGCTAATGCCCGCACGCTTGGCCATAATCTCATCGGCTTTTTGGGGATTTTTAGCCATAAACTCTCGAACATCAAACCAGGTTTTTACGAGAGCCTGAACCTGTTCTGGTTTTTCTTTGATTAATTTGGCACTGACAACTAACAAATCAGGAATAGCACCGGGAAAAGCTTTAGAACTAATTAATTCTTTAGAACCTTTTCGTTTAAGGGCTGTTGACCAAAAAGGTGGAAAAGCACCAACTGCATCTACTTTTCCCGATGCAAAAGCGGCAGCAGCAGCCCCTGTTTCCATGGGGACAATTTGCACATCTTTACGGCTCATTCCTTCTTTTTCTAGGGCTAAACTGAGGAGAAAGTCACCGACAACGCCTTCTTCGACAGCAACTTTTTTGCCTTTTAAATCTTGAATCGTTTTAATCTCTTCTGTGACAATAATTTTATCATTTCCTGACGAATTATCATTGACTAAAACAGCAACTTGACCATTCACTGCATCTCCTGCAAAAGCGATTGTATCGTTGAGAGTTTGACTATTTCCATCTAATTGTCCGGCGGCCAAAGCTTGTAAGGATTCAAGATAACCATCAAACCATTTCATTTGAACATTAGCGCCATTTTTAGCAAATAATCCCTCCTCTTCAGCGATCGCCCATGGCCACCAACCGGCCCAGTTACTATAACCAATGACAATCGGGGCAGTATTACTCAGAGAACTACTTGCATTGGGGGTTTGCTGAGGAGCTTGATTGCAACTAACGGTCAGGAGTAAGCTACTAAAAAAAACGAGAAGTAAGGAGAAAAAATTGCGCCGTTTCATAGGTAATAGCCTTTAGAGATGACAGCTAGTAAAACAGAAATAAATCTCAAAAACTGTTACTGATTAACAATTCAAGAACCTCGGCCTATTGACTTGGCTTTTTAGCCAATTTAACCACTCTTCTAAACCTTCTCCTGTTTGAGCAGAAAGAGCGATAATCTTTACATCGGGATTCATAGAACGAACATTTGCTTCTAAACGTTGTAAATCAATCTCTAAATAAGGAGCCAGATCTAATTTGGTAATAATCAGACAATCCGCTTCTTGAAACATAATTGGATATTTGAGGGGTTTATCTTCTCCTTCCGTAATACTTAATAGAGCAACTTTAGCGTGTTCCCCTACCTCAAATTCGGCGGGACAAACTAAATTTCCCACATTTTCCACCAACAATAAATCAAACTCTTTGGGGTTATAATCTTCTTTGAAACGATGAATTCCCCCGGCTACCATTTTGGAATCTAAGTGACAGGAGCGACCCGTATTAATGGCAATCACGGGAACTCCATATTGTCTCAGGCGCTCTGCATCTAGTTCTGTAGTCATATCGCCTTCAATAACAGCCATTTTTAATTGATCTTTTAAGGCTGCGAGGGTTTTTTCCAATAACACAGTTTTACCGGCACCAGGACTACTCATCAAGTTTAAACAGGTAATGCCCCACTCGTCAAAATGTTCCCGGTTGTGATCGGCTCCTGCTTGATTGGCATGAAGTAGATTAATTTCTAGGGCTGCGTCAAAAGTTTGGTGCATTTTAGTTGAGAATGAATAATTGATCATCGAACTTTTATAATTGATCGCTCAACATTGTTTAAGAATCTAAAGAATATTCAATGTGGTCAATTTTTAACTCTCGACCTGAACGAATATCCTCCATCGGCGATCGACAAGTTGGGCAGGAATATTGCTGGCCAATTTGGGGTTTATAATCCTTTTGGCAGCAATGACAATAAGCAATTAGGGGAATATTTTTAATTGCTAATTCCACACCAGCAAGAAAAGTATTAGCAGTTTGAACTTCAAAGGCAAATTGTAAACTGACCGGTTCGACACAGGTAAATTCACCAACCATGAGATGAATTTTTTCAATTTTGAGCTTTTCAGGTTGGCTATCATACCAATCTCGAACTGTCATAATTAACGCCTTGGTCATATCAGTTTCGTGCATAATATGCTGAAGTGGCTACTCCTTTTCTACTCTCTCTAGCTGCATTTTTTGGGCAATTTCGGTCGTTAACTCTCCTTTGTTGTTAGCGTTTAAAGAACAAATTAAAATAGTTAATCTGTCTAAATTTTCATTAGTCATCCAATCCATTAAAAATCCAAGATAATTCTGAACACTTTTTTCTGCTTGTTTGCGACTTTTCCAGACACGCGCCATTGACAAGTCATTAGTAATACCAGCAAAAGGTTCATCTGATTCATCTTGATCAAGATAGGGCAAAGCATTTTCAGCAGCAGCATAAATTTTAGGATCAGATACTAGAGTTAAAACGTAACCTAACCTTTTGTTAATAGGAATTCCAAATCCTTTGGCCATCGGTGTTTCTTCGCGAATGTGTTACCTCTCTAATTATTGCTGCTTTTGTCCTTAAATCCAAGGTTCATCAACCTCCATATTGGCATCAGAATGAATATAATAGGGCTTTTCTTTACGGGGTAATTGACCTGAAATAACCAGATGGGCCATGGCATCACAAATAACACGGGTAGCCATCAAAGAGGTCATATCACTAATATCGTAGGGAGGGGAAACTTCCACCACTTCCATACCACAAATGGGAGCTTTTTGGATAATTTTACCCAATAAAGCTAAGGCTTCACGGGGTAATAAACCGCCAGGTTCCGGCCAACCTGTACCGGGGACAAAACCGGCATCAATGCAATCAATATCGAAACTAATCCAAACGCAATCCGTGCCATCTAAAGCTCGTTCTAAGGCAAATTCGGCGGCGGCATCAATGCCTCGTTCCACAATGTCGGTGACGGTCAAAATATTAGTGGCCCGCTCGCGGCAAACTTTAACACCTTGACGGGGAACTTGCCAACCACCAATCCCTAATTGGACGAGATTTTTAGCAGGAGCATTTTTCATATTGGTGGCATGAAACCAGGGGCAAGTGTGCATCCGTTCATCTAAATCCGTTTCCTGGGTATCCACATGGCGATCAAAGTGAATAATACCGACTTTTTTATCCCCTAAATGCCGACAAATACCCCGCACTGTCGGAAAACCAATGGAATGATCACCCCCTAAAATAATCGGCAAGGCACCGGAACTAAAGACATGGGCAACCCCCTTCGAGATTTGATCGAAGGACTTTTCATTATTAGCAGGAATGGTGAAAATATCTCCCAGATCACAGAGAGTAATTTGTTCGCGCAGATCTACTCCTAATTCAAAATTGTAGGGCGTATAAAGGGCCGAAATCCGCCGAATTCCCTGGGGTCCAAAACGAGTTCCGGGTCGGTAAGTTGTCCCCGAATCATGGGGAACACCGACGATTGCCACGTCATAATTGCCCACATTCCGCACATCTTCCAAATAGGGGGCCTTCATAAAGGTGTTAATTCCCGCATAGTGGGGTAACTCACCCCTGGAAAAGGTGGGAATACTGCGATCGCGAATACTATCGGCCGCCTCTAAACCGTAGGTTAACCCCTGGGAAACTTCCTGTTGCCAACCGGTTAGGGGCAAATGGCGTTCTTTTTCTAGGGCCTGTTCAGCTTCGGTTAAATGCGGGGGTTGAAAAGTAGATTCCTCGGACATCATTTCACCTCAAAATACAATAACCCGGGAGTCTTCAAAGACACTGCCTCAAAACAGTTATCCTTAAAGTCTCCCGGGCTTTTATCCCGCCGTGTAGCCAGCTTAGACGGAAAAAATGTTTGATCCGATCATTTAAGACTAGCTTGCTCCTCTCGGACCTGACATTTAAAGAAGTTTAAATCGGAACTCTAGAAGCAATTTTCTTGACGTTAGACGATCTCAATCCCAAAAACAGTATCACAGACTACACAAAAGGGGATTTTTCCCGCTTAAATATGGTTTGCTGAATAATTAGGTGGGTATTAAAAACTTTCAGATGCCCCCCTTATTAAGCGGGGATTAAAGGGGGGACTAAGGGGGGATCGGCACCCTCCTTATCAAGGGGGATCCCCCCGCCTTCGGCTTCCCCCCTTATCAAGGGGGGCTAGGGGGGATCGAACCTAAAATCCATTTTTAATTTAATTATAACCAGCTACTTATATAATAAAAAGTATCTCCAGAGAATGATTTTTCCTGTCTCTATGCAACACCCCTCTCTGACTCGCTTTGAACCTGCGACTACTCTTGATGAAATCCATTTAACTATATCTCCTGAACCCCTATTAACTCAGAAGGAAATAGATGCTTTTTATCGAGAAGAAATGAATAAGGTGAGAGGGGAAGATAAAATTCAGCGTCTAAAATTAGGGTTAAAACGGATCATAGATACGCAACAATATTACAAAGCCTGTTTAATGGGACACACGGGGGTAGGCAAATCGACAGAATTAACTCGTTTAATTAATGATCATGAGATTAAACAGCATTTTGAACCCCTGCGATTTAGTGTTTTAAGTGAACTCGATGCGATTAATTTCAGTCCCCTTGATGTGTTTCTCTTTATGGTGGTGGAAATTGTTGAGAAAACCGCTAAAATTTCTCGACAACCCAGTGATGAAAATTTACAAAAGCTTTGGGATTGGTTTAGTTCTGAAGAATTTACCCGCAAGGAAACCAGAGAAAGTCAAATCAAAACGGAAGCAGGAGCGGGAGTAAAGGAAGATTCTTTCTGGAATAAAATTCTCGGACTTTTTGCCTCTCTCAAGGGAGAATTCCGGTTTGCTTCCTCGCGAGAGAAAAAAGTTGTTGAATACCGTCTTTCCCGTTCCAGAGATTTAATCAATATTGCTAATCAACTCCTGAAAGAGTGTGATCAGAACTTACAGGAAACTATGCAGAGAAGCTGGCTAATTATTGGAGAAGACTTCGATAAAGCTGGTGTTTCACAAGAAGCGGTCAGGGATTTATTTTTAAACTATTCTAACATTTTCAAAGATTTAGACATTCACATTATTTTTAATATTCCGATTGGATTGTATAATTCATCTCCCGGGATTAACCTCACTTTTGACCATAATCTCCTGATTCCCGATACTCCAGTTTTTTGCCAAAAAGATCATACTCCTAACCAAAAAGGACGGGAAGCAGTGAGAAAAGTTTTAGAAGCAAGAGTTAAATCTAATTTATTTGAAGATGGACAAATAGAGCGGGTTATTATTGCCTCTGGTGGCAATATCAGAGATTTATTTTATTTAGTTAGAGAAGCTTCTGATGAGGCAATTGTCAATCAACAAAATCTGATCATGTCTAGTCATGTTAGCAGGGCAATTCGCAGTTTAAGAACAGAATATGAAAGACGTTTAGGCCAAAATCCTTATGATATCGATTCTGTTAGTTATGGGGATAAGGTATTATTGTTAAAACGAATTTATGATGCTAATCCGGAAGCACAAATTCCCAATGAAGTATTATACGCTTTATTAAATGATCGAGCGATTCAAGAAGTAGATGGAGACGGGGAAAGATGCTTTATGGTGCATCCCCTTGTGGTTGATATTTTAAATGCTCAAGGTCATATTCCTACTGGTCCCGATGGAGGTGTCCCCGGTGGTACATCAAGTTAATCAAACTAATCAATCGGAGTTAGAACCGGGTACTATTTCCCATACGGCAGCTCGTTTGCTATTATGGGGACAAAGACCATCTAGAGGTTTAGCTAGGGTGGAATTTTATGATGAGTTTTCCCGTCAGCAAGTAGTTAGAGAATTAGAGAATAAACTGCAAGAACAAGGCATTATTTTTCATAAAATTGTCTTACCAATATGGGAAAAACCTTCTTTTGTCTTGAACTTCTTGTTAACACAATTGGCAGAATTGGAGTCGGGAGTAGTATCAATTACTGGTTTTGAAACCGCTTTTTCTGATGCTTCCCTAGTAGATGCCTTGCAATTAATTAATTTCAATCGAGAAAATTTAGCTCGCTTTAATCTCCGACAAATTTGGTGGATGAATCATAATTTTACTAACAAAGTTATTCTGTATATGCCAGATTTAAATTCTTGGTTTTTCCTGCGGTTATTTTTAACAGAAAATTCAACCCAAGCTACCAACTATAATCAGCTATTTACCGATAAAAATACCGTTCATGATCCCTATAATTTACCAGGAACAGCAGTTAACTTTGTTGGTAGAGAACAGGAATTATCCCGGATTCATCAAGCTTTTCAGCAATCTTCCCCAGTGGTTTTAAGTGGGATGGGAGGTTCGGGAAAAACTGAATTAGCTTTACAGTATGCTTGGCAACATAAAGGGGATTATCCTGCGGGTATTTGTTGGATAAATGTCCTTAACAGTGACCCCGGTTTAGCTATTTTATTTTTTGCCAGAGAATACCTGGGTTTAAACATCCCCAATCAGGGAACCTTAAGTGAACGAGTGCGTTACTGTTGGCAAAATTGGCCCGAGGGAAATGCTTTAATTATTTTTGATGATGTGCGTGACTACGACCAAATTACATCTTATCTACCACAGGGAAAAGAATCTCGTTTTCGGGTTTTAATTACCACTCGCTTTAGTTACTTAGGGGTATCGCTATCAACGATAAACTTAGATGTTCTCACAGCAGCGCAAGCTTTAGATTTACTGCAAACCTACTTAGGAAAAGAACGTCTAACCGCGGAGTTAGAGGCAGCCAAGCAACTTTGTCAGTGTTTAGGATATTTGCCTCTAGGATTACAATTACTAGGCAGTTTTCTGAGACAAGAAACCACTGAAACTTTAGCAAATAGCAAGGAAAAATTCCCCAAAAAAGGCTTAAAATATCTCAACTCTGATAAGGAGGAAGTCCGCAGTATTAAAACAATTCTGGATCTCAGTTGGCAACTGTTAGAAACAGAAGAACAAAAATTAGCTCTTTGTCTCAGTTTATTTGCTTCGGCACCTTTTCCCAAGCACTTAATCATCAGTTTATTTTCTGATGAAGCTAAAGACGAGATAGAAAAATGGTTAACCGATAGCTTGGTTAAGCTTAATTTGCTGAAATCTTTAGGCAATGAATGGTATCAACTGCACCCTCTCATCCGTCTTTATCTACGGGAAAAATTAGAAGGTTCCGAGATAGCCAATACCGCAAAAAGTCGTTATTGTACGGTGATGACAGATACATCGAGAACAGTCCCCGAAACTCCCACTCTAGATATTATTCAAAATCTGACTCCCTTAATTCCCCATATTCAACAAGCTGTCAGGGAATATCCAGAATATATCGCTGATGAGGATTTAGCCGAGTCCTATATGGGTTTAGCTCGTTATTATAATGGACAAGGATTGTATGCTATTGCTGAACCTTACTGTCAAGCTTGTTTAACCGCAACTCGAACTCGCTTAGGAGAAAATCATCTCGATGTGGCAGATTCCCTCAACAATTTAGCAGCATTGTACTATTCTCAAGGCAGATACGCAGAAGCGGAACCATTGTATAAGAGCTCCCTTTCTCTGACAGAACAGCTATTAGGAGAAAACCATCCCGATGTTGCTACCAGTCTCAATAATTTAGCAGCATTATATCAATGCCAAGGCAGATACGCAGAAGCGGAACCATTGTATAAGAGCTCCCTTTCTCTGTGGGAACAGCTATTAGGAGAAAACCATCCCCATTTTGCTACCAGTCTCAATAATTTAGCAGAATTATACCGATACCAAGGCAGATACGCGGAAGCGGAACCATTGTATAAGCGCTCCCTTTCTATGCGGGAACAGCGATTAGGAGAAAACCATCCTGATGTGGCAGTTTCCCTCAACAATTTAGCACTATTATACCGATGCCAAGGCAGGTACGCAGAAGCAGAACCCCTGTATAAGCGCTCCCTTTCTCTGACAGAACAGCTATTAGGAGCAAACCATCCCGATGTGGCAACTTCCCTCAACAATGTAGCAGGATTGTACAATTCCCAAGGCAGGTACACAGAAGCAGAACCTCTCTATCTAGAAGCGATTAATATTTTCAGGGAAAGATTAGGAGACAATCATCCCAATGTGGCACAATCCCTCAACAATTTAGCAGGATTGTACCGTTCCCAAGGCAGGTACACAGAAGCGGAACCTCTCTATCTAGAAGCATTAGATTTGAGAAAAAGACTCTTAGGAGACAATCATCCCAATGTGGCACAATCTCTCAACAATTTAGCAGCATTGTACGATTGCCAAGGCAGGTACACAGAAGCGGAACCTCTCTATCGAGAAGCGATTAAGATTGCTACCCAAGTATTAGGAGACAATCATCCCGATAGCCAAACAATTATGGAGAACTATAAAACTATGTTGTCGCAACTCCGGCAAGCAGAATCAAGATAGAGTTTAAATGCTTGGGAAAATAGGGTTTGCAGGCGCACGGATTTTCCATTATGAATATAGTATCATGTCAAGGGGCTTTTGTCAAGAGAAAATTTGACAACATCCAGAAAAACCTAGCCGATTGTAGGGGTAATTCATGAATTACCCCTACACCTATTACCTAGTCCAGTAACCCACCACCTAATCATCGACTATGATTGGAATGATTGAATGATGGACTATGATGGAATTAATCACTGATAACTGATAACTGATAACTGATAACTGATTACTGATTACTGATTACTGATAAAGCTATGACACTCAAAGAACAACTAATTAAAGAAATCGAGCAGACACCTGACACCCTTTTGACTGAATTACTTGACTTTTTGCTCTTTATCAAAGAAAGACATACTGAAATAGAAATTACAGAAGAAGAGCAAGCTAACATAATCGCTTCTGAATCAGCTTATCAAGCAGGAGACTATCTAACCCTCGAAGAATATGAGACAACTCAAGCGTGAACTACAGAGTTATTATTCCGAAACCAGTTCAAAAACAACTAAACAACTTACCCAAACAACAACGCGAACGCTTAATTACTGCCATTAGACTACTTACCGATACACCTCGTCCTAGCGGAGTCAAGAAACTCAAAGGATATGATGACACCTACCGAATTAGAATAGGGGATTATCGCATCATTTACAAAATTCAAGATCAAGAAATGCTTATTATCATATTGAGTAGTATTCATCGAAAAGATGCTTATTGAACCTCTCAGTAGGTGGGTGGAGTGAGAACTATAAAACTATGTTGTCGCAACTCCGGCAAGCAGAATTAAGATGAGTTAGAGTTTAAATGCTTGGGAAAATAGGGCTTGTAGGCGCACGGATTTTCCATTATGAATATAATATCATGTCAAGGGGCTTTTGTCAAGAAAAAATTTTTCTGACCCGGAAGGAATTCAACCTAGATAAAAACTGAGGATCAGAGCCACTAAAAAACTCATTAACAGGCATAAAATTCCGAAATAAAGGACGATTTTAGCACGGAAAGCTGATAGGAGGAGGATAAAAGCTTTAATATCAATGAGGGAAGCGACCAGTAAAAAAGCTAGAGTGGAACCGACGGACAGATTAGTAATTAAAGAACCGGGGACAAAAGTGCTAAGACTGGCATTAACAGCGAGGGTGAAACCAAAGAACAACTGCACGAGAATTTGAGTAACGGGAGTATTCCCCCAAGCAATTAATTGACTCTGAGGTAATAATAACTGAAAGACACTAGAGATCGCACAGCCAATAATTAATAATCCCCCTAATTCCAGTGCTTCATCGATAAAGTTATCGAGAAATAGCTGCAGAGAAATTGGCCAAGCTTGCCTATCTCTAGTTTTATACTCATAAACAAGACTGCCGACTCTTTGTAGGGGTTGACTGGCTGCTTCCTCCGGTAAAAAACTACCGGAAAGAACTAAACTCGATTCTAGGGGAATTTCGCTATCGGTGCGGGGTTTTTCCCGATAGAAACTAAAGAGAGTGCCGATAAAAATTGCCATTAACCAGACCGAAAGCGATCGATAGAAGAAAATACTAGAATAGGTGAAAGTCTGCCAAGTTAGCCAAAGAGTGACGATATTTAGGGTAGGTGCAGCGGTGAGAAAGCTAAACACCACCCCTGGGGGTACTCCCTCTAATAAGAATCTTCTAGCGACGGGAATCGTGCCGTATTGTCCGACGGGTAGGATTAATCCGATGGCACTGCCGATGATCGCTCCTAAGACTCGATTACGGGGAAATATCGCCGCTAATCGCTGTTTATTGACGAAAACTAGCAAAAAACTGGAAACGGCTGTCCCCAAAAGTAAAAAGGGAAGCGAGGTCAAGACTAAACTAAGAAAAAAAGTAACGGCGATAGAAATTTGATTCATGAATAGGGTTCAAGATCGGAAGCTATCCTACAAAATAGCAGATAAGGTAAAAAGTAAAAAGATCGGTTTTAGATGCAACAATAGGTTAGTTTGTTGAAATCAACAATTAAAAAGAACGTAAAGCGATTAATTGTGCCTCAGCTTTATGAAGGGATTCTAACCATTCTTTTTCGGGATCGCTATCGGCAACTATTCCCGCTCCCACTTGTCCCCAAACGGTGTTTAAATTCCCTTGAGCAGTCATTAATAGAGTACGGATGAGAATATTCAAATCTAAATGACCCCGTAGGTCAATATAGCCACAGGAACCATAGAATAAATTGCGTCGCATCGGTTCCAATTCTTCGATAATTTCTAGACAACGAACTTTCGGACAACCGGTAATTGTTCCCCCCGGGAAAAGAGCTTTAATTAAATCAATAGCATGATACTTTTTATCTAATTTTCCTTGAACATTACTGACCAAGTGCATAACATGACTATAACGCTCGATCGTCAGTAATTCATCAACATCAACCGATCCCCATTCACAAACTCTACCCAGATCATTACGTTCTAGATCCACTAGCATAATATGCTCGGCCCGTTCTTTTTTATTAGTTAATAGTTCCTCGGCTAATTGTTGATCGAGTGCCTCGGTTTTACCCCGGGGACGAGTTCCAGCGATTGGTCTAGTGCTGGCTATTCCTCTTTCTAATTTTACCAATCTTTCGGGAGAACAACTAATCATTTCTCCCCAAGGAGTGCGCCAATAACTGGCAAAAGGAGAAGGGTTTATCTGTTGTAAACTGCGATAAATTTGCCATCCTTTTGCCTGAGTTGTGCTTTGAAATCTTAGGGATAAATTTGCTTGAAAAATATCGCCTTTTCTGATATAGTCTAACGCTTTTTTAACAGCTTTTTCGTAGTCGAGTTGAGAAGTATAAAAGATTAAGGGAGAGGGATGAGGATCGATGAACTCAAAATCGGGGTTAGTGGTTAAAGATTGTTCGTATTTATCTAAATCTTCGGGTTTAGTGGCAGCTAACCAGAGAATTTGTGCTTGGTGATCGAGAATGGCAAAACTATCCGGTTCATACCAATAAGCGACGGGAAAAGGGAGAGTATCAGCTTTCCTGTCGGGTAATTTTTCTATTTCCCAAGCTAAATCGTAGCCTAACCACCCCAACCAACCGCCATGGAAGGGAAGATGATCGGGAAGCACATCCGAGCGAGTTTGGGGGAGTAAACTGCTTAAAAAGGGCAAAATTTCGCCCAGTGCGGGGGTCCAAAGCTGACGCGGGGAACCAGCGCAAAGAGAGTAACGAGAGAGGGAATTACCCGGATAGGGACTTTCTAGTAAAGTAGCGATCGCATCTTGGGCGAATAAGCAGGCAAAAACCTCGGAACCAGTGCGCTGATGCAGAGGAAGCGATCGCCAATGCCATGCTAAAGGTTTTTGCATCTAAAATCGCGGGCCAAAATAGCTGGAAAATTGGGTATAACTAGGGTTTTGGTGTTAGTTGTGGGGGAGTTGATCTTTCCTATCTGCTAACACCTATTATCTTAGTCCTAAATGTTTGCTGCCTCCTAATTATCCCCGATAATCGAGGTCAATTTCTTTAGAACCGCCGCGCTGTAATTGACCTAATAATTCCCCTAACTGACTCCAAACCAAACCACCGATAAAGATAGTCATGGGGAGAGAGATAGCGTAGGCAACCCAACCATTGAGAATAAATATATCTAATCCCGAGGCCAGGAAAAGACAGATTCCTACACAAATACCAATAAAAGGAATTTGTAAGGAACTGGATTTTAAAAGATTTTGATCGTCTGAACCCTTATTTTTATACCAATTGTTAACCACTTGCTTGAGACTAGCTTCAAAAGCGGCCCCGCAGGTAATACCGATAAATAAACCGGCAAAAACTAGAAAATAGGGCGGTTGGGGCAGAAAATAATAATCCATAGAAAAAGTGATTAACCGATGATGACCTTAAACACTTTAACGCGAACTGGTTTCTCGCGGAAGGACAGCGGCCACACCTTGGCTGGATAATTCCCGAAAAGCGCTCATGGCCACATCCAAGAGTCGCCGCGGTTGCAATTCTCCTTGAATTAAACCCCAGAGACGTTGTACTTCTGCGGTATGGAGACGGTCATCTTCCGTTAAAGCTAATAGCAATTGACGACGCAGATAACGACCTTCTTCCGAGAGAAGAAAAGTGATGCCTAATTGCGCGGTGGGCAGTAAATCGAAGTTACTTTCCGATCGAGCCATTGTAATCATGTTTTCTAGGCGTTGCCACTGGAATTTACCGTCTTTGAACAGCACATCTAGTAAACGCCGGCGCAGTTGGGGCGATTCCCCGGTCAGGAGACGTTTAGCAACGTAGGGATAGGCTACTTGGACGATTTTGAAGTTAGGATCGAGGGTGAGGGCCACCCCTTCCTGGGTGACGAGGGAACGAATAATCAGGGCGAATTTGGCGGGAATCCGGAAGGGATATTGGTACATCAATTCGGAGAAATCATCGGTAATAGTGCGGAAATTGAAGTCACCGACCCTTTGACCGATGGCATTGCCTAAAACCCGTTCTAGAGCCGGAATAATGGGTTTTATATCCGTTTCTGGGGTTAAAAATCCCAGTTTGACAAAGTTGGCGGCCAGGTTTTCGTAGTCTTTGTTAATTAAATCGACGACGCAACTGGCGAGGGTTTCTTTAGTTTCCTCCTCTAACTGGTCCATCATGCCAAAATCGATATAGGCCATGCGACCATCAAAAGTGGCGAAAAGATTACCCGGATGGGGATCAGCGTGGAAAAAGCCGTGTTCGAGGAGTTGCTGTAATCCAGAGGTGACGCCGATTTTAACGATATTATTGGGGTCTAATCCTAAAGCTTTGATATTCTCGGTATCGGTGAGTTTATAGCCATCAATCCATTCCAGGGTGAGGACGCGGCGACCACTATAACGCCAGTAGATACTGGGAACTTTAACTTCAGGGTTATTTTGGAAGTTAGTGGCGAATTTTTCAGCGTTGCGACCTTCGTTTTGATAGTCGATTTCCTCAAACAGTTTGGTGCCGAATTCATCGACAATCAGGGTGAGGTCGTGGCCAAGATTGAGGGGTAATAAACTACCAAATTTTTGGGCGGCCCAGCGCATTAGATATAAATCGAGGCTTAAAAGCTCCCGCAGCCCAGGCCGTTGCACTTTAACGGCTACTTCCTCGCCGGTGGGGAGTATCGCTTTGTAAACCTGGCCTAAACTAGCGGCAGCCACAGGGGTGGGGGATATTTCCCGATAGGCTTTTTCTACAGGCATCCCCAATTCTGTCTCGATAAGGGCAAAAGCGATATCGTTATCGAAGGGGGGAAGTTGGTCTTGCAGTTTAACTAATTCGTCTAAAAAGTCTTTGCGAACTAGGTCGGGACGGGTAGAGAGAGCTTGACCGACTTTGATGAAGGTGGGACCCAAACGGGTGAGAATTTGCCTAAGTTCGCTGGCACGCTGGTATTTATTGGCTTCTTCTTGCTTTGTCCATTTGTCCCAGAGGAGACTGAGGAGAAATAATCCTAAAGACCAAGTAATCACGAAAGCGCGACCAAACAATTGCCAAGGTTTGTAACGGTATTGTTGAGCGATCGCTTCTGCACTGTAAGGAGTGAACTGTGTTTCTTCTCGTTTCCGGTCAGTTTGACTGTCTTGATGCCGACTCACAAGCTAATCTCTATATATCTTACGCCACTTGATATTGTAGCTAAGTTCTTGACATCAGTATACAAAACTACACATTATTTAATAATTGTTATAATTCCCAGAGAAATCATAAGTATTTATGGCTGGACTGCCGGGGAAATTCTCGGCTAGTGGATGTCCTCAAGTACCTGATGGATATTTTCAACAAGCTGTTCTATAAAGGTAACGGCATCATTAATCATATTTTCATCGATATTCCAGCGACTACCAATGCCATAACTCGGGTCTATATCAGCTTCATGGGCGATTTTGTTCCTTCGCTCAACAATTGCGCTAAGTTGGCTTTTAATATCTTTGGCTGGTTTATTTAGTTTGCTGGCCACTTCTTCCCACAATTTCTTGGCTGAAATTAATCTAATGGCCTCCGCTATCTTGTCCGGTTGTTGAAAGCTTTTATATCTGAGGTTTTCTCTAATTTCAGCCTCTAGCCAATAATTACTATTAAGTTTGTTGGTGAGGAGATTTTCAATCATTGGTAGTACCTCGGAAATTGAGCGAGATTCTTGACCAAAAAAAGAACCGTAGTTTTGTTGAATTTCGTTCTCTAGCCAAGAGCTAATACTAATAGCTATCAATCGTTCTTGTCGTGCGCCATACAAGGAGACTTGAAAACGAGAAAAGGCAGATTGAGAACTGTTAGGAGTGGGAGAAGGTTCTGAACGTTGGCCTCGATAAATTTCTAGCATTCCTAGAGTAACCACTTCGTGAATATAATAATCTAAAGCGCTCACAGTCAGGACTAAAGCGGCTCTGAGGATATCCGATACATCTAGGGCCGAAGTAGTCTGAGATTTGAGGGAATTGTGGATAGCGATCAAGTCACGAACGCGGGCAATGCTAAGGCGAAATTGTTCAATTGCTAACTGCATAAATCTCGGAGGTAAGACCGATAACTTTGTCTGCCAAGTCAGAAAAAATATTTTTAAATTCTTCTTGTTTTTCTTGGGCTTTATCTAACACTTTACCTTGCCATTCTAATTGTTCAGCAGTTAGCGCAAAAACGGGCGTTTGATGCTCTTGAGATAAGGCAATAAGACTATTAAAATCAGGTATTTTTACTAGAGTACAGCAGTCTGGTACACCATTCTGATCGTAGATAAATTTCGGTAGCATCATGCCATTTTTTTCTAGGGCTGGAATCATTTTATTGCCAATATTTTCCTCGATTTCGTTAATCCAGTTTTGAAAAGCTTTTGTTTCTTGACCACCTCTGATTCGATAGTTCTGAACAATAGTTCCCAAAAAATGTAGGTTAACTTCGGGGAAGGGATAGTTGGCGGTTTTGAGAATTGGTAAAGCACTAGCTGCCTTAGCCCATTGGTGCCACTTAGGCAATATTTTAGCTAAAGAATCGATAGCCATAACCGAGAAAAAATCTGGCGTGGTTGGCACAATAAAAAAGTTGCTGGTCATCAGTATATTTTGATTGATTGACCCCAAACTGGGACTCATATCGATTAAAATATAGTCAGCTTGAAATCTTTCGGCAGTTTCGTCTAATAAATATGTAATCGCACCGGGGAGATTTTTTAAAGTCTGAATTGACCCGCTAAGTTCTTGAGCAAGACCTAGGCTAACTTCATATTCAGCCAACCCCACATGACCGGGCAGTAAAAATAAGTCATCACGACCATCAATAGGAATACAGTCCACAGCTTCAATTAATCTCGGTTGAGACTCAAAAGCAGGTGCTAAAGCTGTTTTAATGTTAGAGTAAGTATTGTAGATTGCTTGTAGTCTTTCCTCCCTATCTTCACTTTCATTAGTCAAAGCCATACCAGTTAAGTTACATTGGGGATCGGTATCGACAATAATTACTCTTTTGCCCTTCTCCGCAAGCATCCAACCAAGGTTAAAAGTGGTTGTAGTTTTGCTGACTCCACCTTTATGATTAAAAAAAGCTATTTTTTGCACCATGGCATTAATTATATTTGAAGATTGTTGCCCTTGGTCATTATTATAACATCAGTGTGGAGATTTTGCCATGATTTCTAGGCTAGAATCAGAGTTTCGGATTACTCGTTTTAATGCCTAGCAATTAAGGAAAAATTGCGCCGTGGTTTCCACCCTAACACCCCCAACCGGATATTTAAGCAATTTCATCGGGATTAATGCCCAATTCTCGCAGCTTTTCGGCTAATTTTTCCGCCCGTTGTTGTTATCTTTCTTTGGCTAATCTTTCCTGTTCTTTGGCTAATCTTTCCCGTTCTTTGGCTAATCTTTCCTGTCGGGCTGACTCTTGAGGGGTGGGAACCAATTCACCCGACTCGGTGAAATAGCGCAATTTATGGTTCTTCGTTACCTAGTATGGTTCGATAGGGTGGCATAAATCGACTAAATTCTTATCTGGCAGGAGATTTAATTGATTAGTTCGCTCTAGATCGAAAACAATTGACAAAAATCGCCAAATGTCTTTCTCTATAAGAGTTTCATTCCTTATACCCCTGTACGTTGCATAAGACAAACCGAAGAACCTTTTTTATTAATAGTTAGGGATTGCTGAATAATGGTAAAACCCTTTTAAAATAAGGCTTTTGACCTGTTAAAATCCGATGTTAGTGCCAGAAAATAGAATTGGGACTTTCAAAAACCTTGCATTATTCTTTTTGTAGTACATAAACTGGTACAAAAAGAGGGCAACAAAGCCTGAAACTTCTGACTGCTGCCTGACCCCACCCTAGGCCTTTTTCAGCAAACCCTAAGTAAACCATCTTGGAGAACTAAGATTAAGAAAATGGAAATTTACCAATTTAGCCAACGCCAGACAATTATTATTGCTATTCTAGTCCTCTATCTCGGTAAGTATTTAAGCAAAAATATCAAATTTCTGCAAGACTATAACATTCCTGATGCCGTTGCTGGTGGTGTCTTAGCTTCCTTATTTTTCGGTCTATTTTTTGCTGTTTTTAAATGGCAAATCGAATTTACCCTTAATGTTCGGGATGCCCTGTTAATCGTTTTTTTTACTACTATCGGGCTGTCCTCAAAACTAAAAACCCTGCTGCAAGGGGGTAAACCCTTGCTAATTTTATTAATAACCGCCGTGGTTTATCTCATTCTACAAAATTTAGCCGGTCTAGGAGTGGCAAAAGTGATGGGATTAGATTTACCCATCGGTTTGATTGCTGGTTCCGTTTCTTTGAGTGGGGGTCACGGGACTGCCATTGCTTGGGCTCCTATTTTTCGTGATAATTATGGCATCGTCAAAGCATCAGAAATCGGTGTAGCTAGTGCTACTTTTGGGCTAGTTTTAGGGGGAATTATTGGCGGACCGGTGGCTAAATGGTTAATTACTAGAAATCGACTGCGAGCCAATAATCAAGACCAAGATTTAACGGTGGGAATTAAACAAAGCCAGAGGAATGTTAATATCGATTACAATACGATGCTCCATTCGATCTTGGTGATTGGTTTAACTATCGGTTTGGGTATTCAGATTAACTACTGGGTAACTCTCCTCGGTTTAAAATTGCCAGATTTTGTCACCTGTTTATTGGCAGGAATTATCCTGACTAATACCGTACCTTTGCTATTGAAACGCTTTCCTTGGCCTGCTAATACGCCCTCTTTAGCCTTAATTTCTGATGTTAGTCTCGGTTTGTTCCTATCTATGTCCTTGATGAGTTTACAATTATGGACATTGATTGATTTGGCTGGACCGATTGCTATCCTGTTATTAGTGCAGTTCTCACTCAGTATTATTTATACTGTTTTACTGGTCTTTCCCTTAATGGGAAAAAACTATCATGCTTCAGTAGTTTGCGCCGGTTATTTGGGTTTAACTCTAGGGGCAACTCCCACAGCGATCGCCAATATGACAGCAGTAACGGAAAATTTTGGGGCTTCTCCCCAAGCATTTATTATTGTTCCTTTGGTGGGGGCATTTTTTATTGATTTGTTTAATGCTTTTATCATCCAGCAATTTTTGAATTTTCTGACTTAAAAATTTTTACCGATCAAGTGATCATTGAGGAAAGTTCACTAATCTTGTCCGTCAAGATTGGCCAAAGCTTGCGGTAAAATCGGAATAATACCAAATCCGTTTTTAATAATATGATTAACTGCCAATCCAACTTTAAAAACCCAGTTATGGATTGTTTCTTGCTGCTCCGGCGCTCCCCGCTTCGGTAGGACACAAGTTACCTTGTGTCCCTTTTCAGGCTCAAAATCGGAAATTAGGCCAATCCGACTAATTGAGCGCTGTATTCCCACATTTTTGCGCCTCTTTCATCGTCGCGAGCTTGAGGAGAAACCCTTTGAACAAAGGATTTACCCTCTTTTTTCTGACGATTGCCCCAACTCCAGTAAGCACCGGATTGACGGTATTCGGGGTCAGCAACCACCATAGCGACTCTTTCCCCGGCTAATTCTTGGGAAACATAGCCACCAGTGATATTTTTCTGGAACCAGGGGAAAAACTGCTGGAAAAAGGGGTAATGGTTGCGGAAAAGGGGTGTATCGGCCACACAACCCGGATAGAGGGAGGTAAAAGTGATTCCGGTCGATTGGTGATAGCGTTTGTGCAGTTCCCGCATGGTGAGAACATTACACACCTTACTATCTTTGTAGGCCTTGACCGATTCAAATTTTTTGCCGTCGGCCATAGTAATCGGCTCTTTGAAACCCTTGGCAAACCCTTCTAAATCGCCCAAATCGGGACGAGGAGGGATTTTACCGCCTAATTCATCGGGATTATGGGTGACAGTGCCGAGAATGACTAAACGCCGGTCGGGAGAGGGGGAATTTTTTAGGTCTTCCAAGAGCAAATTCGAGAGCAGGAAATGACCTAAATGATTGGTGGCCATGCTCAATTCATAACCTTCGGGACTTCTTAAGGGTTCTTTGAGCAAAGGCAGATAGATAGCGGCATTACAGACTAAAGCGGTTAGAGATCTGCCCAAAGACCGGAAATTTTTAACGAAGCGCCGGACGCTATCGAGGGAACCGAGGTCGATAAATTCAATACAGTAGTTATCCCGGGGAATGTTTAATTCCTTGGCCGCCTGTTCCATTTTCGGGATATCCCGACAGGCCATAACCACAAACCAACCTCTTTGAGCAAGGGATTTAGCGGCGTAGAGACCGACTCCAGAAGTTGTCCCAGTAATGATCACCGTGGGTTTTTGATCTTGTACCATTTTTTGATAGTTTTCGTTAATCGCTCTGGTCTAGGGAATATCCAAGGGATTCCGATTATAAATTCTATCGGTTGTCTTACCTGACCCCAGGGTTCCCTTTACATAACTTCAAATTTTCGTGAGTGTTCACTTATCAGTTATCAGTTATCAGTTATCAGTGATCAGTTATCAGTTATCACTGATCAGACTTGAGTTTTAAGTTTACCGATCTTCCCACACCCCACTTCCCCACCTCCCCAATTAACGAATGGGTTTAGCTAAATCACCGATTTTAAAACCATTACCGGTAATGATGCGGCCGACGCTAGATTGACCATCAGCTTCGACAATTTCGAGAGTGCCAATCGGTTGAGTAATCTGACGAATAACCTTACCCGTTTGGGGATCCTTGACCGTTTGAGTCGTCCTTTCGATGGAAATGCGTAAACCGACACGATATCCTTCTCCCGTACCTTTATTGAGAATTACCTGATTTCCCGCCACGGCAGCCACTAAAGCGGTGACAGTCGGGAGCGAGCGAGGTGTAGCGGCGATTTGGTCGGCTTTATTGTTCAGATTATCCACCACCTGCGCCACTGCCTTATCGGTGGCAATACTGAGTAATTTCCCTTCGTTGGAGGTTTGGGAACCACCCCCAACCCCTAAAACCACGGTTGAACCATCGGATTGATTGGCACTACCATCTCCCTGAGCGGTGGTAATAATTTCGGCCGTGGTGGTATTAATTGCCCGGACATTCAACTTGACAAAAGCATCGGTTTCTGTCTTGGAGGTGCTAAAAATAATAAACGAGCCACCGGATTGTTTTTTTTGTAAATCGAATTGGGTAATCGAACCGATAATCACCACGTCCACCCCCAAAATTTGCCCGATTTGAGCGGCGGTAGCGGCATCTACCCGTCCCGAAGCTCCAAAATTTTGTTCTCTGAGGACAGCATCAATGCGACTGCGCTCAATGACTGTATAGCGACCACTTTCCACCAATCTATTGACGAGAATATCACTAACACCACTGGCTCCACCATTGAGAAATGTTAACCATTGGGGATTACTCAGACCGCTATAATCGAAGTCTAAAACCGCTACGCGCACCTTTTCGCTTTTTTGGGCTAAGAGTAGGGATAAATTGTTAGAGGTAGCTTGGGAGAAAGCCGGTGCGTTGAAGCTAAAACCCAAACTAGAAGCGACTCCCACAAGGGTGATTAGGGCAGAAAAACCACGGATACTATCTCGATCGAACATGATAAGGGGTTCTCCAGTCAAATAGAATATAGATCATAATCATCTCAGAATTACTCTAACTATCGAGAGCGAGAATTTTGAATGGCAGTAATTAAACCTCTCACTTCCTCGGTTCCCTCGGAAGCTTCAAAGGAAGTGGGAAATTTACCCTTAGCAATCATCCGCAATCCCAAGGGGGCAATACTTAATAAACCCTGTAAATCGCGCCAATAATTGCCCAGCACATAGAGGCCGAATTGGCGTTCATCCACCCATCCCCCTGCTTTGACTAATTCCACTAAAACTTTCCGGTGACGAATGGGACGACTACTATCGGCCGACTTGCGAGCGAGTATTTCCTGTTTAATTTTACCGATCTGATCC
Source organism: Microcystis sp. M144S2 (assembly GCF_020246065.1). NCBI lineage: Bacteria > Bacillati > Cyanobacteriota > Cyanophyceae > Chroococcales > Microcystaceae > Microcystis > Microcystis sp. M144S2. The sequence continues at coordinate 45,403 of NZ_JADBTR010000033.1, read as the reverse complement.
ATGGGGGCCACTTCCATGGGACAAACCGCATTACAGAAATAGCAACGGGTACAACCCCAAACCCCTGCGGTGCCTTGGTTATAAAGTTCTAGGCGACTTTCCTGATTACCATCGCGGGAATCTGCTAGGGTGCGCTGCGCTTTTGCTAAAGCATGGGGCCCGACAAAATCAGGATTCACTTGCTTGGCATTACATTCCGAATAACAGGCGCCGCACATAATGCAGTTACCCATCTGATTGAGATTGGCTCTTTCTTCGGGAGTTTGCAGAAATTCTCGTTCGGGAATGGTGCGTGCTTGACTACTGATATAAGGTTCAACCTTTTCTAAATCGTCCCAAAACGGTTGCATATTGACGATTAAATCCCGGATAATCGGTAAATTACCCAGGGGTGCGATCGTGATTTCGGGAATTTCTCCGGCATCTTTTTGGCTACAATGGTTTAATTCACCGGCGATATTTTTTTGACAAGCCAAGGCCGAACGACCGTTAATTTTCATCGCACAGCTGCCACAAATTGTATTGCGGCAATTTTTGCGAAAGGCCAAAGTTCCATCAAGTTCCCATTTGATGCGATTAAGGCAGTCGAGAATTGTATTTCCCGCCTCCACCTCTAGGGTAAAATTTTCTAGGTAGGGGGTGTCGTTGGGTCGTTGACGCAGAATTTTAAAATAAACTTCCATACTCGGCACGGGGGTGAGGGACTCCTAATACTCAGGATAATCGATGTTAACGGGCCAAAGGGGAGCTAGTAATGGTAATTAATCCTTAAGATTTTCCCCGGTCGGTTGAGCCAAGGGGTGGGTATCTAGACCTAATCATAGATGGGGAAGTCGATGGAAAACAGTTTAATCCCCCCGGATTTACTGCTCTGGGGCATTAGTTTTTTGCCAACTCCAACCACAAGTATAGTTTCTCAATTCCTTGCTAGGTATAGCTTGATCCATTTTATCTCCTTACTTTCTCCCCCCTGTTTTCCTCCCACCCGAGCAAAAATTGCGACAGTCTTAACCAAAAATTTCCTCTCCCCCACAAGGTTTACACTTACTACCTAGTCTGGGGTCTTCTTAGCACGATTGTCATCACCGAACCATCAGTTTTAAAAAATTTATTATTCCCCTCTAGACATTTTTGGCAAGATTTTTGGTATGATCAATTTGTCAGTGTAAACTTAATTGACAGTCAGTCAAAAATCAAGGGACATTAAAAAGTACCATGAGTGATATCTCTCCTACTCCCCTAACCGGGAAAGCTCTACTACAAAAAGTCAAAGAGTTATCCCACTTACCCCGTCGCGAAACGGCAAAACGTTGTGGTTACTACTCTCAAAGTAAAGATGGCCAAGTTCGGGTCAATTTAACCGACTTTTACGATGCTGTTTTAGGTGCAAAAGGGGTTCCCCTCGATCCCGAAGGCACTAAAGATGGCCGCGGCCGCGAACCCACTTTCCGGGTTAGCGTCCACAAAAATGGTCAAATCGTCATCGGTTCCACCTATACCGAACAAATGAACTTGCAGCCCGGCGATGAATTTGAAATCAAACTTGGCTACAAGCACATCCACCTCAAACAAATGGAATCAGAAGAACCAGTAGAAGCTTAAATAGGTTACGGAGTAGGGATAAGGATAAAAAAAATCGGCAGTCAAAAGGGCTAGTTTTGACAAGACCGACCAAAAAGACAATATAGATTCTTATCCCTAATTCTAACCCCTGACCGCCTCTTTCATCAACTCGAGGGGTTTTCCTTAAGCACTTTTTCTTCTTTTTCGCAACCCCCTAGGGATGGATTTTTGTTGGAGCTAGGCTTTACCAGAGCAAAGTTCCACAGTTATCGTATGCCTAGGGGGTTTGTTTTATGGGTGTTAGGGGTAGGGGGTAGGGAAATTTCAACTAATACCCCACACCCCACACCCCACACCCCACACCCCACACCCCACACCCGTTCGGCTGAGCTCACGGCCGAAGCCCACACCCCACACCCCCACTTCCCTGGCACCTAATTGACAATGGACATTGCTGCCTTAATAAAAATTATTATTTTCCTGTTAGCCTGGTTAATTCTCTGGCTGCCCATTGCCATGGTTTTAGGGAGTCGTTTGGGATGGCAACCGCTGCAAGGGACAAAACCTGACCAAAAATTGCCCCTAGTGGCCTCTCTTTACGCCTTGGCTCCCTTAGTTATCTGGGGATTATTAAAGATAGAGGGGAGCAGCCTCCATAATTACGGATTGATTTGGTCATTTTCCCTATTTATCTCCCTAACTAAAGGATTAATCCTGGCAGTGGTGGGATTAGGGATAATTTTTTTCCTAGAGGGGATTTTGACCTGGGTACATTGGCAGCCCAAAAATCTAACTCGTGCTTTTTCCTTGAGTTTACCCCTGTTGATAGTGGCCCTCTGGGTGGGTATTACCGAGGAATTAATCTTTCGGGGCATCTTTTTGAGCCAATTAAGCCAAGAATACGATTTTTGGGTGGCGGGAGCCATTTCTAGCCTAATTTTTGCCCTGCTGCACCTGCTTTGGGAACGTCAGCAAACGCTGCCGCAACTACCCGGTTTATTTCTGATGGGGATGGTTCTGGTCTGGGCGCGGGCGATCGATCATGGTAGTTTAGGATTAGCTTGGGGACTTCATAGCGGTTGGGTGTGGGGATTAGCGTTGCTAGACAGTGCCGAATTGATGTCTTACAGCGATTCTGGGTTAGCTTGGATTAAAGGTATCTATAACCAACCTTTAGCGGGTTTAGCCGGCATTCTTTGCCTCTTGGGGACAGCTTGGGGGTTAAACCTGCTTCAGTAGCCAAAAGCCGGTAAAAGTGCGACCAGAATCATCCGGTTGTATGAGGAGAAAGTGCAAACCTTGGCTTTCCTCTTTGGTTGCCTGATAAACATTGGCTGCCCAGGCCACTTCTTCATCCTCGTAGGTTAGGAAAATCCAACGCTCATTGAGGCCCGATTCTAAGACTAAACCGCCCGATCGCCCCGTTTCTGTGGGAATATGATCGATAAATACTGGGTTAATTTCCCCTAACCAACGAGCGATCGCCAAAGATTTTTTACCACCGGTAATAACCAGACCGGGGATCATTAAAGTGGAGGCTAAACCTAATTTTAAAGGAGAAAAGGCCTCTGGTAGGGAAAGAATCGGTATTCGGCGATCGCCAAAAAACTTAACTAAATCAACGGCGGGAAAACGAGCAAAACGCCACTCTTGACCTAAAAATTGCTCCGGTAGGGGTTGCGGTGGAGGAGAGTCGATATTGATGGGGATTTGCCGCAATTTTAGCTGTTTTTTCAGGGCGTTAACGTGACGGGTTAACTCGATTTTGATCTGTAAATTTTGACCAGCGAGGAGAAATAAATTGGCGCATTGGGGGCGAAAAACTTGGATAATTTCCGGGGGGGAGACTTGACAAGCTTGCTGTAACTGTTGGGTTAACCAGTCGCTATTAGCTTGGGATTGGGGACAGGAATTTTCATAGATAAGATGACCGAGAGAATCGGAAATTAACAATTGCCAGACTGTGCCAAGAGGTGAAGAAGATGAAGATTTATAAAAATCCGCTTGCCAAATAGTCATAATTCAGTAACAAGCCACCAGTAAAAAGTCAAAAAATGGTCAGGAGTAGAGGTCAACTAAAAATTTTACCTTACCAAGACTTTTAAAATCTAGGAGCGAGACAAAAAAGGCTATATACTAGAGAAAGCTATAGCAAAACATATCGAGACAATGGAAGAAAATTGGCTAGAAATTGGGACAATAGTAGCACCCCAGGGACTGGAGGGAGAATTGCGAGTTTTATCGGTATCAGATTTTCCCGAACGTTTTCAGAAGCGAGGTATTAGGGGAATACAAAGATCCCAAGGGGGAGAAATCCAAGAAATTACTCTGCTCAGGGGACGTGAGCTACCGGGCAAAAATGTTTATGTTATCAAGTTAGAGGGGGTTGAAAATCGGGAACAGGCCGAAGCTTTGCGCGGATATAAATTATGGGCGAATAAACTAGAAAAACCTCGTCTAAAAGCGGATGAATATCATGTTAGTGAGCTAGTGAACTTGGAGGTTTATCATCACCTGACAGGAGAAAAAATCGGGGTTGTAGTGGATATTTTGTGGGCGGGTAATGACATTTTAGCAGTGCAACTAGAAGCAAATCTCGCCTCTGTCAAGAAAAAAAGTCCATCCTCCGACTCAGGGGCCAGGGCCCTGGTTCCCTTCGTCAAAGAAATTGTTCCACTGGTGGATCTGAAAGCGGCACGCATCGAGATTGCGCCACCACCGGGGTTATTAGAGATCAATTTGTCATAGACTTATTACTGAACTTCCCCCATACATATCTACTACAATAGCCGAAAACCTTTATCCATCAATGGATACACCCATTAACTTTTCTTGATGTAGCCATGTAATTTGTAACATTTATTAATGGACAAGAATTCTCTCCATTTGCTAGAATGGCGGTAATGTATAAGTAGTCGTGCAAAATAAATTTCCTAGTGAAGAAAGGCAAAAGGCAAGAGGCAAGGAGGGGGTTAGATATGTGTAATTAATTTTGCTTAGGTACTTATAGAAAAAGTTCCTAACCTTAATTACCCTCCCGCTGTTCTTCGACCAGATTCCTATCGAGAAGGAGATCAAGTCAAAAAAAGAACCCTGGCCAACGGCTCGACTGAGCTCGCCGAACGTCCGAAGTCTCACCGTCCGCTCGACTGAGCTCGCCGAACGTCCCAAGTCTCGCCGAACGCCGTCTCAAAATTACCCGATGATACTATCGACAATAGACATCCTCAAAAATTATAACCCAATCACAGCTTGCTTTTAGCTTGTGTACTAGCTAACTATTTCTATGCCTGAAATGTATATCTATCGTTGCTAATTCAATTTCACTGAAAAAATATGAGACAATTAAAATCATTTTTATTTGGTTAGATTCCTTAACTAGAAAAACTTTTAGTTTTAAGATAATATTATGAATAGGTCTAATCTGAAACTGGCTCTCAAAGGGGCAAGACTGTCAAAGAGTGAAGGCATTCTCGCCCATTTTGAAGTGATTAGAAGTCTTCGTTTGTGCTATCATTTAGATGACTTAATTTTTCGTTCCACTAAAGTTAAAGCCAAAACCTGTAAATGCCATCATAACACCTGTAACCGACTAAGATTAAGAATTAGAAACCTAGTTGATGAACTACATCACAAAGTAGCTAGATTCTTAGTAGAAAACTTCGATGGGATTTTATTGCCGACATTTGAAGTATCAGAAATGGTCTTAAGGTCTGGAAGAAAAATCAAATCAAAGTCTGTTAGACAGATGTTAACGTGGTCACACTATCGGTTTAAAATGTTCTTAAAATCTAAGGCGTTTGAGTACGGAAAACCCGTTATAGATTGTTGTGAAGCTTATACGTCAAAGACAGTTAGCTGGAATGGTGAATTAATCGATAATTTGGGTGGAAAAAAAGTAATTAAATCAGAAATTGGTGGGCAACAAATGGACAGGTATCTTAATGGATCAGGGGGGGTCTTCCTTCGTGCTTTGGTAGATACACCCTCGTTCAAAGATTCTTTGAGCGTGCATTGTTAACCCATTAACAGAAATGTTAAGCTGTTCCTAATTCAAATTGCTTGTTGAAACGAGGCAAGAGGCAACAGTAAAGGGATTGGGGGAAATTCGGCTAATCCAAGAATAAGCGATTAAAATACGTCTTAGCTTAATCAATGTTAGCAAAAAGTATCGGTATAGACAGAAATTATGTATAGTCTTGACGTTAATTTTCTCAAAGATCGCCATCTTAACCGAACAGTCCAAACAACGTCTAACTTCGAGATTTCCACCGTTGTTAACCTGAGTAAACAAATACCCCTGTTCATCGGTGTGGGAGTGGGGGCTGGATTATTGACACTGACGGGATTACTCGGTTTAACCGTCGGTTGGAAAACCAGCGAAACTCAGGTCAAAATTCAGCAACTGGACGGGGAATTAGGTCAAGTACAAGTCCAAAGTAAAAAACTAGAAGACATCAGAGGGGAACTAAAGGCGGTAGAAGTAGAAAATAAAGCTCTGGTGAGTGTATTCAATCAGATTAGGCCTTGGTCAGCCATTCTCCAAGAAATTCGCCAACAAACTCCTCCTAGTGTGCAGTTAAATAGTGTGCAACAGGTGGAGGTTCCCGCGAACCCCAATCAAGGGCAACCCAATCCGGCTACTCGCTTAAAAATCAGTGGTTTTGCCAGTAATTACGAAGCAGTCAATGATTATCTCTTAACCCTGCAAGCTTCTCCTTTTTTAGAGGGGAAGAAAACGGCGATCGAAAGTGCTGCCCTGGCCGATTTACCCGTAGAGGTGGACAATCAGTACAAAAATATTAATATTACTTTCCCGCAAGTGGTTCAATTTGTGATCACCGCCCAATTAAGTGATACTCCCACCACTCAACAACTGCCCAATCTTGCCCGGAATGGAGCGATCGGAGTTATCACTAGGATTAATACTCTCAAACGCCAAGGAGCCATTCAACCATGACCTTTAACGAAGAATTTGAGAAGCTGAAATTAGAGGAATTTGAGGAGTATCCTATCGCTTTCGGGATAACTTTTACTCCCCGTAATAGTGGCATCGCTGCCGCTGTGCTAGGTTTACTTGGCTCCCTCTATCTGCTTTTTAACTGGGTGATGCCCGCTTATAATACCTGGCAGCAACTGCAAACCGATGCAGCCGACAAAAAACAACTGGTAGATCAACAAAAAAGCCGTCTCGAATTTTCAGAATTCCAAAAAATCGAGAGTCAGTTACAACAAAAAAAAGCTATTAAACAGAAAATTCTCTCGCTTTTTGCTAAAGAAAGGGACTTAAGCACTATTCTCTTAGATGTTAGTAATATCTTTAAGTCTCGCGATGTTAAGCTGGTTAGTTTTCAACCCCAAGGACTAGAACAGGTGGTGGTCTCCGATGGTTCCCTCGGTAGTGAGGTTAATAATAAGCTCAAACGTCAAACTTTTAACGTCAAGATGGAAGGGAACTATGCTAAAACTCAAGAGGTTATTCGGGATTTAGAAAGATTACAGCCGCTCATTTTGCTGAACAGTCTCAATACCCAGATGGAAAAGCAAGGATCGACGGTTAAAGTGCTTAGTACCGGCAAAAATAAAGCCACTATCGTTCCCCAAGGCGATAAACCCGTGACTACCACCTTTCTTCTCGATGTGATTATTCCTCTCAGTGCTGAAGAATTGGCGAAATTAGCACCACCACCCCCCGCCGAGGGTCAACCCCCCGCTAGTCCGTCCCAATAATAGTCTTCAATCTGGTGTGAGTATTGCGTTTTTTGTCCGTTGAATCGCGTAATTGTTGAGGAGTGAAGTTAAAGTGAATCCGTCCCGCTATGTCCTATTTATCCCCCAAATTGCCTCGTTTTTATTGATGGCTCCCCTGAGCGTCTTGGCCGAAACCCCCATTTCCTTCCATGGTTCAGAGTTAAAATCCCATACATCAAAAATTGAATTTTCGCAAGGGCTTAGTAAAGAAACTTTACAAAAATCGCCAAATCAGCTTGTCCCTTCAACCGCGGCCGTAGAAAAGGAAATCAGCGATCGCATTTTAGCCAGTGAAAAACTGCTCGCCCAAAGTGCGCCCATGGTTCCCAACCCCGAAATTATCATTCAAAGCATACCTCAAGCCCCCGGCGCTCCCACCCTACCCCGGGCCGTCGCCCCACCGGTGGGAGATATTGCCATCTCTAACATCGATGCTAGTGCCGAAAAAGTCAAATTCGAGCGTAGTATGATTGTACCTCGTGTTTTATTGCGGGAAGCTTCCGCTAGAGAAGTGTTAATGACCCTTGCTAACTATGCCGGTTATAACGTCGTTTTCACCAGCGCCCAAGGGGAAACTAACGCCACTTCTCAGACAGTTTCCTTGGAATTTACTAACGAATCGGTGGAAAACATTTTTAACGCCGTCTTGTTAATTTCTGGACTCCAGGCCAACCGTCAGGGTAAAACCATCTTTGTCGGGGCGCAATTACCCCAAGGCGCTCGTAATTTGATTAGCCGCACCCTGCGTCTCAATCAAGTTAAAGCTGTCGCCGCCGCTACTTTCCTCGCCACCCAAGGGGCAGAATACCAGCGTTTAGTTACCCAAACCGAGGATATCGTCGATCCCCTCACCGGACGAGTCATCGGTCGCCGGGATATTCCTCCCACCCTAGAGCCACTGGCACCCCAAAACACAGAAGGCTCAAAAGCTGCCCTACTTTTAACTGGTTTAAGAATTGCCGCCGACGAGCGCCTTAATTCTATCAATTTAATCGGCGAACCCCGGCAAGTCCAAATCGCCACCTCTTTATTAACCCAACTGGATGCCCGTCGCCGTCAGGTGGTGGTTAATGTCAAAGTTATCGATGTTAACCTGGAGAACTTGGACGAATTTAGCAGTAGTTTTTCCTTCGGGTTTAACGATGGTTTCTTCGTTCAAGATAACGGGGCGGCAGTGCTGAACTTTGGTAATATGAACCCACCCAGTAGATCAACTGTATCCACACCGGGGGCTTTTGCACAGCCTGTTGTACCTATTGGGAATATCATATCGGGTACGGGGGCAGAACTATCACCTTTTTTTGATGTTCAGAATGGTGCGCCTTTTAGTAATATTACCCAAGGGCCATTGGGTAATCCTTTATCTCAAAATTTTGCTGGTTATGCCCGTCCTAATTTTGGGACATTTAATAACCCTTTTCAACCCGGTGTAACTGAAATTACAGAAGATGCAATAGAGTATGGACTACCCGGCCTATTCCAATATCCCCAAAAATTCCTGATGACCCTGCAAGCCTCAATTAAGACAGGAAATGCCAAGATTCTCACCGATCCCTCCTTGGTGGTGCAGGAAGGTCAACAGGCCACCGTTAAGCTAACTCGGAAAGTGCTGGTCAGTGTTACAACCACCATTGTGGCCAATACCAATAACATTAGCGGTGAGAGAATTACAACTCCTGTGTTTGGTGATGCTGGACTGACCTTAACCGTCGAGGTGAATCAAATTGACGATAATGGTTACATCAGTTTAAATGTCGCCCCTACAATTGCCCAACCAGGTCCCCCGATTCCATTTAATAGCGGTGGGGGGACAAGGAACGAATTGACTCCTTTGATTAGCCGGGACTTATTATCGGGTTTAATTCGTCTCCGGGATGGACAGAGTTTAATTCTTTCTGGGATTATCCAAGAAACACAACAAAGTTCTGAGACAAAAGTGCCGATTTTAGGCGATATTCCCATTTTAGGGGCTTTATTCCGCAGTCGAAACAATCGCAACGGTCGCTCGGAGGTGATTATTCTCCTCACTCCCAAAATCATCGAAGATTCGGCCACTTCTACCCTCGGTATCAACTATCAACCTGGCCAAGATGCGGCGGAAATGCTTCAGCGTCAAGGTTTCCCCGTACAACCGCGACAGTAATTAGGGTTTGCGGCAAAAAGTTTTTCGTGCGGGCAGGGTGTGGGGTGTGGGCTTCGGCCGTGAGCTCAGCCGAACGGGTGTGGGGTGTGGGGTTTTACCGATTTTGAGGTAGTCAGTTACCTAATACCAATTCTCCAAAGTCTGACTACAGAAGTTTAATCCCCCTAAATCCCCCTTAAAAAGGGTGACTTAAATTCGATGTGTAGTTTTCATTTAGAGAAATGGTATAATATTCAGGGAAAAAGTCCAGGAATTTTACCCCCGATCCCTCCAATGGTCGGCACTTTTTGAGGAAAAAAAAGTTTAAAAGCCTTATCCAACATTGTTTTTAGATTTATTCAGCAGCCCCTAATTAGCTTTTTCAGTTATCGGTAATCAGTAATCAGCTTTTAGGGTTTACTAACCGCCGATTCTAACATGGTAATTGTTCCCCGATTAGCATCAAATTCTACTGCAATACCAATGGGAATAGTTTCAATAATTTCCAAATGTCCGATCATTAAACCTAAACAAGCGGGAATTTTTAAGGGTTGGATATATTCTCTGATCACTTCTTCTAACGTCAAGGAACCATAGTCACTATTGGCACTACAATTGCTACATTGACCGAAGATAAATCCAGCTAAATTATCGAAAATTCCCGCTAATTTTAATTGATTTAACAGGCGATCAATTTCATAAACATCTTCACCAATATCTTCTAAAAATAGGATAGCTCCGGTAAAATCTGGTAGATAGGGAGAACCAACTATTGATGCTAAAGTGGTTAAATTACCGCCGATTAATTTACCTTTTGCTTGACCTTTAGTAATAGTTTGAATGCGATTTTTTACCTGCATTAAACGATTAGCATCATCAGGATCGGGAACATTTCTAAAAGTTAACTTTTCCCCAGAAAATAAAACTTGTCGAAAGCTTTCAGTTTGAGCAGTGCGCCAACTAGAAAAGGCATTGGGAGCATGGAAAGTAACTAAACCAGTTTTGGCATAAATAGCTAATAATAAAGAAGTTATATCACTAAAACCACAGATGATTTTAGGATGACGACGAATTAAATCGTAGTCAAGATAAGGTAATAAACGAGCGCTGCCCCAACCGCCACGAATTGGTAAAATTAGGGCAATATTATCATCGGCAAAAAATTGATTTATATCCGACGCTCGCTCGCCATCTTTACCGGCTAGATAACCATAACGATCTAAAGCGTATTCACCAACTTTTGGGACTAATTTTAGGGCTTTAACTGCTTCGATAACTATATTTAAATCATCTTCTTTAAAAGTTGCCCCTGCCGGACTAATAATACCCACTCCGTCCCCGGGTTGTAGATGTGGCGGTTTAATTAGAGGAAAATTATTACTAACAACTTTTCTAGGAATTAGGGAAAAACTAACAACAGTTAGGGCAGTAGTAGTGAGAAATTGACGGCGCTTCATCCTGATAGTTTTTAGAGAAATTGCAAGGGAAATAAGAATTTAGGGATTACTGCTCAGAAAAAAAGGTTTCACAATTGCGCCAGCTAAGAGGACAATTAATGCCCAAGCCTGATATTTTTGGTTTCCTTCTAATGAGTTTAGTCGATTTTCCATTCCCTCAACTTTTCCCGTTAACACCGCTTGTCCTACCTTTAAATCCGTCACATCTTTTTGTAACGAATCGATTTTTCCCTCAATCCGCATCAAGATAGTTTCTAGGGAATAAGTAACCGTTTCCTGAGATTGATTCATTTGTTCAAGATCTTTTAGTTAATTGTTGCCTTAGAAAAACAATTATGCTTCCGATTTTGCCATATCGCGAATGATATCGCCGCGAGTGATAATACCGATTACTTTGTGGGTTTCTTCCTCAATTACCGGTAAACGACGCACATGACGATCGTACATTAACGAGGCCGCTTCTTTCAAAGGGCGATCGGCCGTGATACTAATAGGTTTATCGGTCATTACCTCCCCCACGGTTTGACCGAGAGCTTTATGGAGTAATTTCTCGTGACGGCTAGGATTTTGTAGATAGATGACGCTATCGAGGAGCATAATGTAAGGAGGAGCTTCTACTCCCGTTTCCTGCCACATAAGGTCAGTTTCGGAGATAACCCCAATCAGTCGCATCTTGTCATCCACCACGGGTAAACCACTAAACCGCTTTTCGGCCAAAATCTTCACTGCTTCCGACAGAGAAGTGTTAGCGGTGACGGTGATGGGATTGGGAGTCATGATATCGGCAATTGTTTTTGTCATCTTAGCTACCTGCGATAATAATGCTTTCTCTCTCCATCTTATCATTAGGGTAATCAGTCACCGCTTAATTATGACTATTCTTCAATCTTCGGGCGAGAAAATGGTATAAGATAAAAAGGAAATGGGATATTAATTTAGTTAGTTGACAAGGAAAAAGAAAAATGATCGCTCAACCTCAATACCCAGAAAGAATGACCCCGGAAGAGTATCTAGAATGGGAAGCTACACAGGAAGGTCGCCATGAATATATTGATGGGGAAATTATCGCCATGACCGGGGGTAGTCTGCCCCATAATGATATTACCTTGAATTTTTATACTGCTTTAAGACTTCATCTCCGTCCGCGAGGCTGTCGAGTGAATGTATCTGATGCGAAAGTCCAAGCTAATAATAGTCGTTATTTTTATCCCGATTTGGTGATTAGTTGCGATTCTAGGGATAGAGAATCTCGTAATTTTATTCAACATCCACAAGTGATTATTGAAGTGCTTTCCCCCAGCACAGGAAACTATGATCGCACTAAAAAGTTACAATATTATCGTCAGATTCCTAGTTTACAAGAATACGTTTTAGTCGATCCTGAATCGATCAGTGTTGAGGTTTATCGTCGCGGTGAAGATAAAATTTGGTTTTACTGCGCTTATAGTCAAGGGGAAGAAATTATTCTATCTAGTCTCGATTTTCACTGTGCGATCGAGTTAATCTATGAAGGGATAAGTTTCGATTAAAGAAAGTTTACAAAAAGGTCAAATATTCCTAAACTTAAAATAAATACGTCCCGATTGTTTCGATAAATTCTATGTTACCGCCCCTATTAGTTCTTGATCCCTTGTTAGAAAACTGGTTACGAGAAGATCTCGGTAGAGGCGATCGCACCACCCAAGCAATTTTCTTCGGTCATGCTAAAATCGGTCAAGCCACTTGGATTGCCAAGGAAGCGGGTGTTATTGCTGGTTTACCCGTAGCTGAACGAGTTTTTCAACTGCTTAACCCCACTATTCACTTTACCCCCACCGTTGCCGAAGGGGAATTCTGCCCCAAGTCTAAAGTTATTGCCGAGATAGAAGGTTCCTTCGATGCGCTGTTAATCGGGGAAAGAGTCGCTTTAAATCTTGCCATGCGCTTGAGTGGGATTGCTACTGCCACTCGTCAGTATGTGGATAAAATTGCCGATTTATCGACAAGATTGGTGGATACTCGCAAAACTACCCCCGGATTGCGAATTTTAGAAAAATATGCCTCCGGTATCGGTGGCGCTATTAACCATCGTTTGGGGTTAGATGATGCAATTATGATTAAAGATAATCATATTCAAGCAGCCGGCAGCATCGAGGAAGCAGTGCGTCGTGTACGGCAAAATATGCCCTATCCTCTCACAATTGAGGTAGAAACTAGCCAATTAGAAGAAGTGAATCAGGCCCTGCAGCAGCAGGTAGAGATCATTATGTTAGATAATATGGATTTAGAGATGATGCAAACTGCTGTGGAGATGATCCGCAATTTTAATAGTAAAACCAAAATAGAAGCATCGGGAAATATTACTCTCGATCGCATTCGCAACGTTGCCGAAACAGGAGTAGATTATATTTCCACTAGCGCCCCGATTACCCGTTCTACTTGGTTAGATATTAGTATGAAAATTGATTAAAAGGCTCTATCAGTTATCAGTTATCAGTTGTCAGTTATCAGTTATCAGTTATCAGTTTTGATCACTGACTCCTATCTATTCTAACCTCGATCGCATCGCCAATATTTAAGTGTAATTGCTTTTGGGCGCTACCACTATTGACGGCAATTTCTAACCCCCCGTGACTACCGATAAAAGCGACTATTTCCCCCGAAGGAACATCACTGTAGGTGTTTTTTGCGGGGATAATTTTTTGTCCTAACTGCACTGACCAATTTTTTCCTTCTAGGAGATAATCGGGAATATTACTGATTAAATTGCCGAAAATGTCAATATATTGAATTTGACCCCTAATTTTATCTTCCTCGATTTGCGGAACAGCGATCGCTAATTGTTGCAAGCTATCGGGATCAATAATCTCACCTAACATTTCTAGGGGTACTCCCCGGGACAAATAAGCGGCCACAGGAGCAAAAATATCACGACCGTGAAAAGTAGTGCTAGGGTTAGGGGTGCGCCAATAGGAATAATTATTGAGATTAACGGCAGATATAGCGGGATATTGACTTAAAATGCCACTAAATAAACCATTATCTGGACCAACTAAATAACCACCGGCAAAACGAATCCCTACCCCGCGTCTTTTGCTTCCTACCCCCGGATCTATAACTGCCAGATGAATAGTGCCTTGGGGAAAATATTGATAGGCATTCAGGAGAATAAAACGACCAGCGTAAAGGTCTTGGGGCGAAATTTGATGATTAAGATCGATCGTGCGAGCATGGGGGGCAATTCCTGCGATTACTCCCTTGATAATGCCCACATAACCGTCTCGTAGTCCAAAATCGCTAGTAAGGGTTATCAGTGTCTTTTCCGTCATTGACTGGTTCCTAGGGTGGCCAACGGCTTTAATAAATCTTAATGGGAAATTCAGTAGCTAAAGATACAGTTCTCCAAGGAGAATGTTATGATTTAGATATAAGGTAAGTTAAGTCGCTCAAAAGTCTGTCCATCATGAACAAAAATCGTCAGCAAGTCCTAACACAGGCCACCGTCGCTCATAGAGAAACACTTCGCAGAAATTTGCAACACCGACTGGAAGTAGCTAGAGCGCAGGGAAATGAAGCTTTAGTGCGTCAATTAGAAGCAGAGGCGGCCTATTTGCACCTTCGTTAGATTTAATCGGTGTTTAGTCATAGTCTAGTTGTCGGTTTCTAGTGATCGGTATGCCGATCACTTTTTTTTAGGCGAATTTTTAGGAAAAAAATTGCCGATATCTTCACTGGCAATCCCTAAAATAGAAAGAACAGCAGTTTAGAGATCAAATAATTATGGCTTTTTTCCGGCAATATATCGCCCCGTTCCTGACTATCTTAGTGTTTTTAGTTGCTCTGGTTGCCACCGGCATCCGGATTTTTTTACCGGCAGATTTAGCCGCACCCGCTCCGATCGAGCCATCCCTGGGCATAATTTTCTCTTATCCTTGGCATGGCTAACCTTCCCGAAGATTATCAGCTGCGACTGGGAAAAATGGGCGATCGCTATCTACTAATTAATTTTCTCACCCGCAGCTATCAAGAATTTTTTCCCGAACAAAAAAACCTCTCCCATCTAGCTGATACAGTCAGACAGTTTTTTTGCCTCGATACTCCGCTCTGGATCGTCGAAGCACAACAAACGGCGATCGCTTGTCTCTGGATGGGGAGCGCCGTCGATCAGGTGACAGGCGATCGCTATGGTCATATTTTTCTAATTTACGTCGATCCCCAGCATCGTCGCCAAGGTATCGCCAGCGCACTAATCGATCGAGCTAAGGATTGGGCAAAAAGTCGCGGACAAACCCACATCGGTTTACAAGTCTTCATCAATAACGACAATGCTCTCAATCTCTACCAAAATCTCGGCTTTCAAACTCGCTCTTTGCTGATGTGGAAAAATATTTAGAAACTGTTAGGAGACAGGAGATAGGGTGATAGGGTGATAGGGTTTTGGGGTTTTAGTTCAATTTCCCCACTTCCCCACACCCCACACCCCCACTCCCCCACTCCCCACTTCCCCAACCCCAGACATACCTATAGAGATGGCACTGTCAGCATTAATTATTTCCGATCGAGCGACAAAGGGTAAAATTTGGGAAACACTGCAATATGCTGGCAGTCATCGTGGATAAAAACACGCTATTTTATTAACCTATACTAACCGCGCTTTAGGAGTCAGCAGTTTTCATGGATTCCGTGACAACCCTCCAATGTCAAAACCTAACCTGTCTATCCCCGAACGCTCTCACTAATAGATTCTGTGAAAAATGCGGCACTCCTTTAGTTAAGCGCTATTTATGGATGATCGGTGATTGGGTGAGAAGCTATTATCGTGTTGGCGAGCTAATTGATGATCGTTATTTGGTCAAACAACCACAAATTGTTCTTGATACTAAACCCGCTCAAGCACCCGAAGCACCGGAAGAACCTCCTAGCTGGCTCTCCCTCTACCTAAAATTGTTACCATTCCATCTTCATATTCCCCAAGTCTATGGCTATATTCCCAGTCCCGACGAACGCTTAAATATGGACATCTGGCTGTTAGAATACGGCACTATTCCCCTCGATGAAACGGGAGAATTAATTTATCCAGAACTATTGCCCACTCTGGACGAGGTTTGGTCGCAAGCTTCCGATTTAAGACAAATTCACTGGTTATGGCAAATGGCCAAACTCTGGCATCCCCTCCAGAAAAAAGCTGTGGTTTCCAGTCTGCTTAACCCTTTTCTGACGAGAGTGAATAATCAGCTGCTGCAATTGTTAGAATTAAGCAAAGACGAGGCTACCGCTCCCAATTTACGAAATTTAGGGGCTTTCTGGGCCGGTCTGATCCCGACGGCAGCCGCTAATATTCAAGGTTTTCTCGCATCCCTGACCCAAGAGCTAGAATCCGGTGATCTCGATCGCCCAGAATCCCTGATCGCTATTCTCGATTATGCACTACAGCACTACGGTGCGGGTCAAGAACGCAGCTATGAGATTTTCACCTGCACCGATACCGGTCCGCTGCGGGAACATAACGAGGATGCCTGTTATCCCCCGGCTAATCAGGCCATCACCCTCGGCCATGGTCAAAATCCCTTCGACAAAGCTCAGGGCAAGCCCCTGGCGATTGTCTGTGATGGCATCGGCGGTCAGGAAGGGGGCGAAATCGCTGCTCAATTGGCGATCGAAACCCTGCCTAGGGAAATTAATCCCAGTCCCACCAGTGATATTGAAATCTATCCCGATAGTTACAGTCTTGTCCTCGAACAGGCGATTCGTGTCACCAATGATCTGATCAGTCAACGCAATGATCAGGAGTCAAGACAAGATCGCCGGCGCATGGGTACTACTCTAGTTATGGCCTTTGGCCATGCTCAGGAAATGTACGCAGCTCATGTGGGGGATTCCCGCATCTATTGGATTACTCCCCAAGGTTGTCATCAAGTGACAGTGGATGATGATCTCGCTTCCAGGGAAGTGAAATTAGGCTATCTCCTCTATCGTGATGCCATACAGTATCCCAACGCGGGGGCTTTGGTGCAAGCTTTGGGCATGGGTAGCGCCACTAATCTCCATCCCACTGTTCAGAGGTTGATTGTTGATCAAGATTGTGTTTTTCTCCTCTGTTCCGATGGTTTAAGTGATTATGATCGGGTAGAACAATACTGGGACAGTGAAATTCTGCCTCTTTTGCGAGGAGAGAAAACCGTGACGGCCGTGGGGGAAAGTTTATTACAACTAGCTAACCAGAAAAACGGTCACGATAACTCCACCATCGCCCTAGTTTATTGTCGGGTAGTTCCTGCGGCTGAAACTGTCAGGCCTTTAATTTATGCTGAGGCCAAAGAACGAATTATTCCCCATCTTAATGACCAAGATTTTGATCACAACGGGGACACCGACCCCGGGGAAGAAGTGGTAACGGCAATACCCACTCCCCCCCCCGCGTCTTCTTCGGTTCCTAGTCCTACCTCTCCCCCCCCACCCACTACCGTTTCACCCCTAGTCATGGCAGCGATCGCCGTCGGTGTTCTCGGTTTGCTGGCTGCGATCGCTTGGCAATTCTTGGGTCGTCATCCCGCTTCCAATCCATCGATTTCTCCCGCACCTGTCACCAGTCCGAGTCCCACGACCGGGACGACACCTTCCGCACCTGTCACCAGTCCGAGTCCCACAACCGGGACGACACCTTCCGCACCAGTCACCAGTCCGAGTCCGGTGACGACACCTCCCGCACCTGTAACCAGTCCGAGTCCCCCCAATCCCTAATTCATAATTCCCACTTCCCCACTTCCCCACTTCCCTATATGTGGCTGAAGATTAATCGACTTGTCGGGGGTTGCCAGAGCGAGTTAAGATAAAATGCCCGATTAACTGCCGAGTCTATCATATATGGTTGATGCTGCGACGTTCTCCTCCGACACCTCCGCGATCATTGATGCCTTTGAAACGCCTCTAGAGTTTAACTTTCAACTGCCGGATCCCGAAGATGAAACCATCCAAGATCATGACTTTCAGCAGCAACTGGATTCTTTTTGGAAAGTTTGCGATCGCTTTGATTTGCAAACGGAAATCTGGCGGGGGCGAATTTTGCGAGCTATTCGCGACCGGGAGAAGCAAGGCGGTGATAGTCGCGGTACGGGCTTTTTAAACTGGTTAAAACAGCGAGAAATCACTAAAAGTCAAGCTTATGCTCTGATTCAATTGGCTAATAGTGCCGATACTCTCCTGGCGGAAGGACAACTGGATCCCGATAGTATCAATAATTTTAGTAAACGCGCCTTCGTAGAAACGGCCAAATCTGCCCCGGAAATTCAAAAATTAGTCAGTGATGCGGCCCGACAAGGGGAGAGAATTACCCGTCGGGAGGTGAAGCAATTGGCCGATGAATGGACGGCGATGAGTTCAGACTTACTACCCGATGAAGTGAAGGAAAAAGCCAGCGACGGCAGTTTACCGGCGCGTCATCTCGCTCCCCTAGTGAAAGAATTAGAAAAGTTACCCGATACTCATATCGACACTCTCCGTCAAGAAATCGCCGCTAATCCCGATGTAGATACGGTAAAATTAATCACCTCGGAAGCACGCAGTTTAGCCAAATATCTCGACGCGGCGGCCCAAGTACAAACTCTCCGACGGGGTAATTTAGATATCGAAATGGCTCTAGAAGAAGCTTTGCGCGTCGATTGTCTAAATACGGCGGCGGATCTGGTTAAACAAGCCACACAATTAGAGCAGGCCGTGGCTAAACTTTATACTACTTGGAAACGTTTAGGTAGTTTGTCCGATCGCCTCTATGTGGATACGGGAGCAAGTAATCCCCATCTGCGATCGATGTTAACCTGTTTGGAAAGTTTAACCAGTGAAGTGATCGAAGTAGAACTGGATGAAGGTGGCCAGAAAATGGTACGTTTACGCATTATCAGCGATGGGGGAAGTTAGATGCTTTGTTGAGTGTTGGGTGTTGGGGTGTTGGGGTTTTAGTTGAAATTCCCTCATTACCCTATTCTCCCATTCCCCTAACGGCTTGCTGCTATAATCTCTGATTATCCTCAACTTTTATGAAAACTTATTAACAGATACTTGACTTTATGCTAAAAATCAAGGAAAAAAAACAAATAATTAGCATCGGTTCCATAACTGCGGCGATCTTGCTCAGTTTAACCCTAATTCCTGCCGCTATAGCCAAGGATGTGCTTCTGAGAGTGGGCATTGTCCAACGTTTTGGCGATGAAGCCAAGGAAAAATTAACCCTGAGTAGTACCAGTGGTGATAATCTCACCCTGCGCGTGGTGGGAGAAGATGGCCAATCCCAAACCCTGCAAACCAATCGCCTACAATTAGAAGTTATTCCCCGTCCTCTCGCTTCTCCCATCCTCCAAGAAAAAGTCATTTTGAGCGACCACGCCACCTTTGAAACCGCCGAAAATAGTGCCAAAAACTGGGCAAAAATGGGCATTAAAGTGGAAATCACCCAACCCGGACGCTGGCAGGTTTGGGCAAAGCGAGAAGTTTATGAAAATCCCCTAGTGCGACATTGGTTGCTGACCAGTTTGCAAGCCAAAGGCTACAATCAACCCTATATTAATAGTGTTTTACTCAAAGAAAAGCCGCAAGTTTCTTTCCAAATCAACGGGGTGCGCTATTTTCCCAAAGAATTGGAAATCGAGAGCCAAAAAAACCTGATTCAAGTTACCCATGGCCCCGATCAGGTACGTTTGTACGGTGGGACTATGCGCCTACAGCCCAACGCCTACGGCACTTTTACCCTAGTTAATAACGTTCCCCTCGAAACCTACCTGCGCGGGGTTGTCCCCCACGAAATCGGTCATGATGCTCCAGAAAGTGCCACCCAGGCGCAAACTATTATCGCCCGTACCTACGCCCTCCGCAATCTCCGCCGTTTTCAAGCCGATAATTACGAACTCTGTGCCGATACCCATTGTCAAGTTTATTATGGATTGACGGGAACTAATCCCCGGGCTGATCAAGCGATCGCAGCTACCCAAGGACTGGTTTTAACCTACCAAAATGAGTTAGTGGATGCCCTTTATTCCTCCACCACCGGCGGAGTAACTGCCCTCTTTAGTGATGTGTGGGATGGGGAAGAAAGACCTTATCTCCGGGCAGTGGTGGACTCCCCTAATCGAGTCTGGGATCTGTCGAAACAATCCCTCGCTAATGAGACAACTTTTCGCCAGTTTATTAATCTTAAAGATGGTTTTAATGAGACGGGACGACGGGTTTTTCGCTGGCAAAAACAAGCTTCTTTAGCTGATTTGAGTCAAGACCTAGAAACCTATCTAACACGGCGAAAACATCCCCTGGCCGACTTCCAGAAAATCCAATGGATGGAGGTGACTAAACGCTCTCCTTCCGGTCGGATTCTGACTATGACTATTCAAACCGATAAGGGGATTTTGGAACTGCATAAAAATGAGGTGCGTAGTGCCTTAGGACCGCCTCGCAGTACCCTATTCTACATCGATCCTATCTACGATACCAATCGACAGATCCAGGGTTATAACTTTATTGGTGGCGGTTTCGGCCACGGGGTAGGATTAAGTCAATTTGGTTCCTATAATTTAGCCCGTTTGGGTTGGTCTCCTGAACAAATTCTCGCTTTCTATTATCCCGGTACCACCATCCAACCTCTCAATAATTCGATTATCTTTTGGCGAGGAAATTAAGCAGTTATCAGTTATCAGTTATCAGTTATCAGTTTCTGAAGGCAAGAGGCAAAAGGCAAAAGGCAAGAGAAAGGCTCTGACAATTCTCCTACCTAAAAAGATGATTAGAAACTAAGTAGAGCAAATATTTGACTAAATTTTACATCGGTAAACGCTGAATATCTCGGTTAGAACCAATTACCACCATGGCTAAATCCTTGTGTAATCTTTCTTGGGGATTGGGGTTAATCTTGAATTTTTCCGCATTACCAACAGCGACAATATTTAACCCATAACGATTACGAATTTCTAACTCTGCTAGGGTTTTACCGTGAAAAGCCTCCGGGACTTTTAACTCGACAATACTATGTTCGGGATCGAGATCAAATCGTTCTAAAATTGATGGTCTAGTTAAACGGTGCGCTAACTCACAACCGGCATCATATTCGGGAAAAACTACTAAATCTGCGCCAACTTTTTTGAGTAATTTTCCATGGATTTCTGTGGAGGCTTTAGCTGCGACAAAATTAACCCCCGCTTCCTTACAATTGAGAGTGGTAATGATACTTTCTTCCACGTATTTACCAATAGCGACAATCACCGTATCGGTTTCAAAAATTCCCGCTTCTCGCAGAGCGTTAGGTTTGGTAGAATCAAGCTCGATCGCATTATCTACTATCCGATCAGATAACGCTTGTGCTACTAATCCTTCGTCAATATCTGTCCCTACCACCTGATAACCTTGTTTGCGTAAGGTTTCACAAACGGCACGCCCAAATCTGCCTAATCCGATGACGGCAAATTGACGATTTTGGGGACGCATACTACTAAAAAATTTAATTGATTGCATAAGAAGTTAAACTGTTACGCATTTAAAATGCTAGTGTCAATGAGTGAGGAGACAGGAGAAACTGATAACTGATAACTGATAACTGATATTAATTATCCCACTAAAAGGTTTTCTTCGGGGTAGTTAATAACTGTTGGTTTCGGATCGCCGATAATAGCCGCTATTAAAAGTATAACTCCTACCCGTCCCAGATACATCATAAAAACAATAATTAACTTAGAAATCGGCGATAAAGCGGCGGTTATACCCATAGATAAGCCGACAGTTCCAAAGGCAGAAACTACCTCAAAAAACAGTTGAATCATTTGAAAATCTGTCTCCACAAATGAGATGGCTAGGGTGGAAATAATAATCGCTATAACCGAACCAAAAACCACCGCCATTGACTTTAAAATTAACGGCATGGGAATGCGTCTTTGATAGAGAGTAACTTCTTCACGGCCTCTTAAAACCGAGCGGGTACAGTTATATAAAATCCTAAAAGTTGTGGTTTTAATACCTCCCCCTGTACCGCTAGGACTGGCTCCTATAAACATCAAAGCCATGGTGATTAACAAACCTTCTACGGAAATTTTACCAATATCAATAGTATTAAATCCTGCTGTTCTCGATGTTACCGATTGGAACCAAGCAGCCAGCAATTTATCTTTAATTGATAAATTAGCCAAAGTGTCACCATTTCCCTGTTCAGTAAGTAAAAAAGCCAAGGTTCCTATCACTAATAAAAATATAGTTGTGCTGATAGCAACTTTATAGTTAAGGGAAAAAACAAAGCCTTTTCGTTTATATTGAAAGCGGTAAATAAACCAAGTGTAAAACTCGATAATTACCTGATAGCCGATACCTCCAAAAATGATCAATCCTGTGATAGATAAGTTAATAATAATTGAAGACTGATAGGACATTAAGTTATCTTTAAACAAGCCAAAACCCGCATTATTCCAAGCACTAATACTATGAAATAAAGATAACCACACCGCATATCTAAAATCATACTTTTGGGCGAAGACAGTTAACATAACCAAAGTTGCTGTTAACTCAAAAACTAGAGTAGTAGCAATCACTGATTTCATTAAACTTTGACTACCTTGTAGGAAAGGTCGATCGAAGGATTCTTGAATTGCTAACTTCTGTCTCAGGTCAAATTTTCGCCCAATTAATAACATTAAAAAAGTGGTAGTGGTCATATATCCTAACCCCCCCACTTGCACTAATAAAGCAATAAATAATTGACCCCAAAAAGAAAAATAAGTCCCCGTATCTACTACTGCTAAACCCGTGACACAGACGGCAGAAGTGGAGGTAAAGAGGGCAACAATTGGGTCATTCCAAGTGCCGCTGGTGGTAGAAACAGGCAACATCAACAGGGAAGTTCCCGCTAAAATTACCGCCATAAATCCCAAGCAAATTGTCCGGGCAATCGTCATATAAATTCCTTAGTGAAAGTAGCTAAGAGAAGATTGTTTTTTGGCTAACACTTCTTGATAAACTAACTGTAAGCGGTCAATATTTTTGCTGAGAGTGTAGGAGTCTAAAACTCTTTGACGGGCTTTTTGTCCTAAAATTGTGGTTAATTCGGGATGATCTCGTAATACAGGCAAGAGAGTTTTTAATTGGGTAATTAGTCCTTTAGTATCTAGAACTATTCCCGCACCTTTTAACACTTCCCCATCGGCACCCACATCCGTAGCCAGACAAGCAACACCGCAGGCCATCGCTTCCAAAAGGGAAATCGATAAACCTTCCACTAATGAGGGTAAAATAAAGCCGTCAACCCCGCGCAAAATTTCAATTCGTTTATTTTCATCGCCGATAAAACCTAACCAGATAATACCATCTTCTTCTCCATAAAAAGGTTTGAGGGAAGGAGTTAACGGACCATCGCCAACAATGAGCAGTTTGCATCTACCCCCTAAATTGGTTTTTTTCCAAGCTTTCAATAAAGATTCTACATTTTTCTCCGGCATGATCCGACCGAGATAAATAAATAAACAATCGGCATTATATTGCGCTTTAATATTCGATTGTCCTGGACAATACTTATTAACATCAACCCCATTGGGAATAATTGCTAATTTTTCTTCGGGAACTCCCAATTTAACTAAAAAATCCCGTTGAGAGGTGGAAAAAATAATTACTTTATCGTAATTAGCTAAAAAAGGGGCGTGTAGTTGGTAGGTTAATAATTGGGTACTGGAGATGAGATTGCGAATTTTACTATCAAAAGCCGGGTGAAAAGTCGCCACCAGAGGCAAATCTAAAGACTCACAAATTTCTGGTAGCAGAAAATCGAGGGGAGACAGGGGTAAGGACGCATGAACTAGATCGGGTTTCAGTTCCCTGAGTTTATCCTGTAGAACCCGACTCGATTTCAGGGTGGGAATAGTATAGACTTGGGAACTATAGAGACGTGGCAGGGTGATTTCGTCGTAAAAGTCGGGCCAATCGCTTACGGTGGGTTTTTCGGAAGAAAAATGCAGAAAACTGACTTGATAATCTCGATCGAGCAGGGAATTAGTCACTTCTCGCCCATAGGTAACGTTACCGCAAAAAGGAGATTTTTTTCCTAACCAGGCAATGTGCATTCAGATTCTCTTAAGAAAAAGTTAATTTAGCCAAGTATCAGCTTACTAAATTAGCCGTAAAATTAAAAGCTAATAGAGTACCCAAGCAAAATTAATTACCCATCTAAGTCCTCAGCTAAAAATTGCCCTTTGCAAGAGTGCCTATTTGATAGTTAAAATTCTCGGCTTTTTACTGATTGGCCGAGGACTTGCGACGACGACAACGTTCTGAACAGTATTTGACCTCATGCCAACAGTTTTGCCACTTTTTGCGCCAAGTAAAGGATAAACCGCAAACGGGACAAATTTTACTGGGAAGATCGGACTTCGAGACCTGACGTGCCATGATTAAAATTAAAAAGTCAAAAACTGCGCCTTATCTATGAGTGTAGATGAAAATAATCAGAGTTCCCCACTCGATCGCCTGAGAATTATTTTGGTTGAACCAGCTGGAGCCTTAAATGTGGGTTCCACTGCCAGAATTATGCGGAATATGGGCTTAAGTCGCTTAATTATCGTCAATCCCGCCTGTGATATCCTTGCAGAAGAAGCGCGACGCATGGCAGTACACGGGATTGAAGTCCTAGAAAACTGTTCACGGGTAGCCACCCTTGGGGAAGCTTTGCAGGGTTGTCATCGCATCATTGCCACCACCTCAAAACCCCGTCACCTGAATACTCCCCTCGAAACACCCCGGACCGCCTTACCCTGGTTACTCACCCCTAACCTGGAATCGGCCTTAATTTTCGGGCCAGAAGACCGGGGTTTAAGTAACAGCGAACTGAACCACGCCCAGCGTTTTGTCGGTATTCCCGCTAATCCTCAATATTCCTCCCTTAATCTGGCCCAAGCGGTGGCGGTTTGCTCCTACGAACTGTACCAAATGGCAACGGAAAATAGGCTCGAACCCCCGGTAGAAACGCTCCCTAATGCCACTTTTGAGGCTCTAGAAGGCTATTATCAGCACTTGGAGAGCTTTTTGCTCAAAATTGGCTATCTTTACCCCCACACCGCCGCCGCTAGGATGGAGAAATTCCGGCAATTTTATCATCGGGCCCGGCCCACGGTGGAGGAATTAGCCCTGCTGCGGGGCATTATCGGTCATATTGAAAGTATCGGGCAACTTTTTCTCGGTCTTGATAGTCTCAAGGGCAAGAAAAAAAATTCTCCTAGCGATCGATAATAAATCTGGATACCCTTGAGGAAAACCGTGACTCGTCAAGTAACTCGTCGTCCTACTAAAGTCCAATCTGGCCCTGAGTCCCCTAGGTCCCTGGACTCAAACAACAAAAAAAAGTCTTTACCGGTTAAAAGGGCAAAAAAACAGCGTAAACCTAACCTAATCGCCTCTTTTCTCCTTCAGGTTCTTCGTTTCTCTATCCTTGGTGTCGGTTTAGGTGCGATCGCTGGTACGGTTTTAACGGTGGTGGATCCGAGCAAATTACCTCTACACCCAAAACCCACCGCTACTAATTCCCCGACTCCCCAACCCGTCACCCCAAAACCGACCACCTTAGTTTTCAACGAAAATCTCAGCAGCCTTAACCAGAAATTACAGGCTTTAGTGGTCAAATATCCGAAATTACAGGCGGGAGCTTTATTTATTGACCTCGATAACGGTGCTTACTCTAATTTTCGCGGAGATACTATTTTTGCCGCCGCTAGTACGATTAAAATCCCCATTCTGGTGGCCTTTTTTGAGGATGTGGACGCGGGAAAAATTCGTCTCGATGAACCCCTTGTGGCCAGTAAGGATGTCCTGGCCAGTGGGTCCGGAGATATGCAGTATCTAGGAGCGAATAAAACCTATACTGCCCTAGAAACCGCCACTAAAATGAACGTAATTAGCGATAATACTGCTACTAATATGTTAATTAAGCGCATGGGCGGCAAAAAGGCTCTTAATCAGCGTTTTCAAGCTTGGGGTTTGACCAGTACGGTAATTAATAACGCTTTACCAGACTTGGAAGGAACCAATACCACAAGTCCGAGAGATTTGGTGACAATCTTAGGAAAAGTTAATCAAGGGGAATTACTCAGTTTACGTTCCAGAGATCGTCTATTGAATATTATGCAGGAAACGCGCACTCGCACCCTGCTGCCGCAAGGTATCGAGAAATCCGCCGATATTGCCCATAAAACCGGTGATATTGGCTCGATGTTAGCGGATGCGGGGATTATTGATATGCCCAACGGGAAACGCTATCTAGGAGCAGTGATGGTGAAACGTCCCCACAATGATAGTAACGCTAGGACTCTGATTCAACAGATATCGCGCACGGCCTACCAACACTTTAAATGGTATCAATCTAAACCCGCAGCCAAACAGCAACCAGTCCCCCAGTCTTCTCCCTCTCCGAGTCCGGTCGTTATTCCTAGTCCGGGTAATTAGGGTTTGCGGCAAAAAGTTTTTCGTGGGGGTGGGGTGTGGGCTTCGGCCGTGAGCTCAGCCGAACGGGTGTGGGGTGTGGGGTTTTACCCATTTTCAGGACGTTCGGCGAAGCTCAGTCGAGCCGTGGTCAATTACCTAATTTTCAGGGAAAAAGTACCTGAATTTTGCCCCCGATCCCCGCAATGGCTGGCACTTTTTGAGGGAAAAAAAGTCTAAAAGTCTTATCCAACAAGGTTTTTAGATTTATTAAGCAAACCCTAATTAGCCCCTAGGTTAAATTATTGGCTAAAAGACGGGCCAATTGTTCGGCATTTGCCCGGGGGGAAAGACGAGGAAGGATTTTTTCCCCCGTGGCCAGTTTTTGACAGAGGACGGGGACTTCGTACTGATAAGCGTTAAACCAATCCTCTCGACTGGTAATGTCCCTAATTTCTAACTGCCACTCCGGTTGACGGATTTTTTCTAGTTTCTCTAGCAACCCTTCGCAAAGATGACAGTCCGGTTTACTGTATAAAATTAGTTCTATGGTAGTCATAAATATTTATGTTCATTACTTCCACGATTAGTCTCTCGTCAACAATTATACAAACTCCCACACCCCCACCGACTTTAAATAATAATTTAGTTAATTCAGGTACTCAAGATCTAGTCTATATCGGTGTGTTTCTTCTGGCAATTACCCTAGTTGTGGTTATTGGTATTATCAATCAAAAAATTGAATATGCTCTCATTTTTGCCGCCACTCTCACTGTTATTTTAGTTGCCTTCTTCTGGTTTTTATAAGTCCTTCAACGAAGGAAATTGAGGGCAAATCCCCGTTAATAAAGCTTGACGGCTCTCGTTGATTCACCTTCACCGAATTGTTAACTAATTCGAGTTCAGACTTGACAAAAATCGGCTCTTCGTTACTCTTTATGCTAAATCAACAGACAAGATGCCAAGATAACATACTTCTAACCCAAAAATTCCGAAAGTTTCTCAAGCCATAGCCTCTCCGTTTTATTAGTTTAAGTTGATTGTTGATTCCCTCGACCACCCCATTCCTTGTCCTTGGCTCGAAATAACTAATGATTTCTCCAAACCAGTTTCGGATTCTTTGACAACTCTTGGTAAAAACACTGGAGGATTTTACCAACCATTCCGAGATGGATAGCAGTCCTTCTGTCGGATTCTTTGAGGTTTCGTAAATCTTTCTGAATTCTTCCTTTAATTCCTGCATCTTTTTCAAATTTGGGAAATTTTCTTTGATATATATAGCAATTCCATTTGATACGTAAATAGAGCTTGCTATGGTAAATTAGAAACGTTCTGCCAAGAAATGAAAGAAAAAAAAGCAAATGGAAACCAATCAAAATGAAAGAGAAAGACAAATAGAGCGTTTAATCAATTTTATAAACAGTAATGGAGACTCGCGAGAGATGAAGAGAGCCTTAGCAGTAAAATTGGCTCTACAGGGTTATGCCTACAAAGCGATAGAAAATATACTAAATGTATCTCAAGGTTATGTAAGTAAATGGAAAAAAAGATTTATCAAACAAGGAATAGAAGGACTAAGACTAGGTTACAAAGGAGCCAAAACAAAGCTGACTAAAGAGAAAGAAGAAGAGACAATAAAATGGTTATTATGCCAAGAATATTGGGATTTATCAGAACTAAAAATCTATTTAATAGAAGAGTATGATGTAGTATTTGAATCAAAATAAAGTTACTATAAGATTTACAGAAAAGCGAAGATAACTAGACAGAAAGCTGAAAAAGTAAACCCAAGAAAAGATGAAGAAAAAGTCAAACAAAGAAATGAAGAAATTAAGCAAATTCTCGAAGAGCATAGAGAGGAGATAGAGTCGGGAAAGCTTATGGTATATGCGATAGACGAATGCCATCTAATGGGGGAAGATATCGCAGGTAAAGCCTGGAATAAGTCAAAAGAGCGAGGGGAAATACCAATTAATAATTATAAAGATAGACAAACTTATTATGGTGCATTAAACTTGTTAGAGCCAGATTTAATTTTAGAAAAATATCCCAGAGTAAATGGAGAAAATACCGTCAAGTTTCTAGAAAGTTTACAAAGTAAAAATGCGGGAAAAAGATTGTTGATATTTTGGGATAGAGTTAGACATCATAGAGGAGAAAATATGCAGAATTTTTGGGGAGAGCAAAATGAAGGATTAGCCAAATCAGAATGGAAAATTACTTGTGAACTTTTTGCCCCTTATGCGCCGAAGAAAATCCAGTTGAAGCAATTTGGTTTCAATTAAAAAATTTGCTTAGGAGGTTTTATCGTTTCGGCAAAAACTTTAAGATTATTAATCTTTTATTTGAATTTTTTGCCAAATATAATCTTTTCAAATTTCCTAACTTGAAAAGATTTGATGCCTTTTCACAATTCATTTAGGCGCACTATATAATTAATTTGCAAGAGTTCTATTGATAAAAATAGCAATCATAAAAACCAAATCATCAACATTTATCAAGCAATTATTTTTATCAATAAACATTCTACACGACTCAGTCCAGATAAGCAAGATGGCTCACCACTACTACCGAATCACTACTTAATTAGGGTTGGCTGAATAAATCTAAAAACCTTGTTGGGTAAGACTTTTAGACTTTTGAGAAATCAAAAAGTGCCAGCCATTGGAGGGATCGGGGGGAAAATTCAGGTACTTTTTCCCTGAAAATTAGGTAATTGACCCCCTCAAAATCGCTAAAACCCTACATCCTACACCCTACACCCCACACCCGTTCGGCTGAGCTCACGGCCGAAGCCCACACCCTACACCCCACAGCCTGCCCCCACGAGAAACTTTTTCAGCCAACCCTAATCACATCCCGTAAAATGGGAGCGCCTCCGACCAATGGAGGCGTTTTCCCATTTGCCAGTCCAAATAGGCTAAATCGAGGATATCAGTGGCATTTATGCCTAAACAACTGGGTGTGGCTAATCTTTGATAGGGAATAGTTAAGTTTTCTAAAGTCTGATGCCATTGTTCTGGAGTCATCAGGCTATCAGCTAAATAAACCCGATTACCCCGATAGATGCCCACATACAATTGTCCCCTAGTTGCGGGCATTTCTAGGGCTAGATAGGTATCAAGGGGGTAAAAATCCCCTTGTGACCAAGCAAAGGCCGCTAAACTGGAGACGGTAAAAATCGGTAGCTGTAATTGTTGTGCTAGGGTTCTAGCGGTGACTATACCGATGCGGGTACTGGTAAAGCTACCCGGCCCCTTAGCGGTGGCTATAAAGGCTAAATCAGCCCATTTTTGCGGGGCTAGGAACTGTTTTAGATAGGGGTGGAATAGGTTCGATAAATCCCTGTCTAAGTCCCAAGTTTGTTGACGACTATCATCGCTGAAATTAGAGAGGGCCAGTCCTAGTTGGGGACTGCTGGTATGCAAGGCTAATCCATAGACAGGGGAAGACAAGTCAATCTTTCTGTATTAGTAAGTTTTTATGGGTCGCCTGGGATTCGAACCCAAGACCAATCGGTTAAAAGCCGAGTGCTCTACCGCTGAGCTAGCGACCCGTTTCGTGTTCTGCACACGATTTATCAATATAACATCTTATTTGGGCTAAGTCAAGGGGTAATTTAAATTTGATTGACTCGCATTTCCACGATCGCCTCGCGGCTGCTCTGGGGTTCTAAGTAGGTCAAATGTTCGCCTGTGTTGAGGGCGTTGCGGGGAGCGCTCCAGGGTTCGAGACAGATATAATTTTTATCTTTCAGGGTCCAAAAAACTAGAGTCGTATAGAGATTATCGTAACCGAGGACAATTTGACGCTGATGATAGGAATCACTAAAACTACTTTGATGGCGTGTAATTTGCGGAAAAGCGGCATCAATTTCTTCGAGATTAAAGTCAAAGTTGCCGGAGTAGGAATGGAAGGTTTTCGTGCGTTGATCGAGGTATTGGGAAGAGGGAATATCAAAGGATAATCGGGTTTTATCGGTGACTTGAAAATAGGGATGGAACCCGATAGAAAAGGGCATTCTTTCGGGAGAAAGATTAATCACTTTTTGGTGAATTTTGAGGCTGTTTCCTTGCAGTTGATAGGTAAAGATTAATTGAAAATCAAAGGGATAGACTTGACGAGTGGCCGGATTACTGTTTAATTCTAGGGTTAAACTAGCGGCAGTTTCGCTGCTTTGTTTGCTCACTTGCCAGGGTAAATCACGAGCAAATCCGTGTTGTTTAAGGCTATAGTTTCGGCCTTGGTATTGATAGGTATTATCGGGTAAGTTGCCACAGATAGGGAATAAAATCGGAACTCCTCCGCGCACACTGAGGTTAGGATCTTTGAATCTTTCTGTGTCCAGATAGAAAATATCTTCTCCGCAAATTTGCCAACGGGTGATGATTCCTCCCCTAGCGGGAACCACTTCCAGATAAGCGTCGGCCTCTTCATCCTTGAGACAATAGGTAAGATATTGATTTTGGTTTTGAGTGATCGTAAAGGTCATATCAGTTATCAGTTATCAGTTATCAGTGAATATCTTCGGTTTTCGGTCGCTTGAAAGCTGGGATAGACTAGCTTGAGATGAAAATTTGGGTAAGAAAATAGGCAATGGCGGCGCTACCAATCGGTACAGTGAGATTATCTATACCTAGTTTCGAGAAAGTTTCTAGAATAGTAGCTCCGATCGCTGTTAATAAAGATACTAAAATAATTGGCGGATTCATGCCATTAATAAAAGATAAAATAATCAAGCTGACTAAAAAGCTGATTGCTAACATAGTCAGGGAACCTTCCAGACTTTTGCCACTGCCGAAAATTTTGTAGGGATGTTGACCAAAATTTTGTCCGACTAGGGCCGCAAATCCGTCTCCCAAAGCCATAATTAAAATACCCATTGCCGCGTATTCGGGGTGAGAAATTGGCCAAAAATAAGCCACGAGAACACCTATACTAACAGCATAAAAAAAAGTTCCCCAACTACGGCGACCGACACTATTAAGACTAGGTAAAATGGGTAAAAAATAGGATAGTATAGCGATAGTTGCCGCTAGGATGGCCGCACTTATTCCCACCCAAGCGGGGATATTTAACCACCAGGCCAAAAGGATGACGTTTCCCGTGCCAATGTGGACAACTTTGCGGGTAATTTCGCCATCGGTACTGAAAAGACTTTTTAATTTTTCAGCGATCAGAATCAGAACAACTAGGTAACAGGCGACTAAAAAGATCGAAAATAGGAGAGAGTCGGATAGTTCCACGTGGCAAAAGCGAAAATTGACTATCTATTAGTTTAGGCGATCGAGGTGACATTGATGAAAGGAATTTTTATTGGTTTAATTAAGGGATATAAACGGTTTATTTCGCCGCTATTTCCCCCTTCCTGTCGTTTTCAACCCACCTGTTCCCAGTATGCCATGGAAGCGATTGATCGCTTTGGTGTGCTGCGGGGTTCTTGGTTGGCAATTAAGCGTATTCTCCGTTGTCATCCCTTTCACCCCGGAGGTTACGATCCTGTACCTCCCTGTAGCCACAAGCACGATTAAAAGGCCAAAATACTGCCTATTTTCTTTGGGGAAAACGCTCGATATCGGCGATACCATAAAAGATAATCTGTTTATCTTTTAAACGTAGTCGATCAACCCTTAATTGAGTACCATCGAGGGCAAATTTATCTAAATCCATGAGGTTGTTAACGTGGCTGATTAAAGCTTCTCCTAAAGCTTTCGATCTTTCGTCGCCTTGATAAACCACATCAACAAATTGAATTTTTCGCCGTTCTTCCACAACCACAGCAGTGGTCATTTCTAGAAGAATTGGTGCTTCTTCTCCTAATTTAATTAGACTTTTCAGAGTTAAAGTTTTGTCGTCATTGAGAATTAATTCCGTATTCTGACAGTGAATTGATTTACCTTCGTACTCTAATCTTTGCAGTTTTTCGACAATAAAAGGTGTATTAAAAGAGGTGGTTAAGTCTTCTTCCGTTAAAACTACCCGCAAAGTGGCCCGCGTCGGTTGACGGAGTTTTACCTGTCCGGTAAAAATGGCACTAAAATCGATCGCCACCGCTTGCACATACAATTCCATGGCTTCGATGCGTAGGCCATTGTACATCAGCATCGACTGACCGATAAAGTCAAAACCGTCGATACTGCCTTGCAGTAATTTGGCTACGGGTTCGGCGCGGACAGTCGCTGTCAGCTTGCCTGTACGTTTGAATAATGCAGCGATCGCAGCACTCACCACTTTACTGATGAGTTGATCGCCGCTCTGATTGGGAAAAGGTAAGCTACCAAACACGCCTGCTGTCATATCTCTCATAGGTGGGACTGCAACGATCTTAACATTATTTAAAGTTTCTTTACATATCGTTTTATTAATGAAGATGATAAGCAATCTGTATGATTCTGTAGAGGTTATAAATTTTTAGCGGTCTATCCCGTGCGAGGGGATAGGATGGAAAAATGCTACTATCCCAGTGATATAGCGTTTTTCACTTAAGAAAATCGGGGTTAAAAACGTGGTTGCCATTTCAGATCAACAACAGTTAGCCGCTACCCACAACCACAGCGATCGAGTGGCGGTATTATTGATGGGATACGGGGAGGTGGAGAGTTACGAGGACTTTGCCAACTATAATGAACAGGCCTTAAATCTGCTGACGGCTAAGTTCGCTCCCGTACCGACTTGGGTTTATCCTCCCCTAGCGAAATTATTGGCCCTATTTGACCTACACGAATGGCAACACCAGCATAATCACTTTATTTCGCCCCATAACCACATTTTCGAGCATCAAAGACAGGAAATCGAGCGCAATTTACAGGCAAAATGGGGTAATCGGGTGGAGGTATTCAAAGCGTTTAACTTCTGCGCGCCTTTTTTACCAGCACAAGTATTAACGGAAATCCGCGAGCGGGGATTCGAGAAAATTTTGATCTATCCTCTCCTCGTGGTTGATTCTATCTTTACCAGTGGCATTGCGATCGAACAAGTTAACAAAGCTTTAGCTCAAGGACAAACGGGGGAACATTGGGTTAAAGGATTGCGCTATATTCCCTCGTTTTATAACCAACCCGCTTATATAGATTTAATGGCGCGGTTAGTGGAGGAAAAAATCGCGGCCGAGGTAGCTAGTAGCTGTCTTCCCTCGCAAATTGGCATTATTTTAATGAATCACGGTTGTCCCCACGAAGCTAAGGGATTTACGTCGGGAATCGATGAAAGTCAAGCTTTATACGAGTTGGTCCGGGAAAAATTAATCTATCGTTATCCCTTGATTTCTGTGGGTTGGTTAAATCACCAAACCCCTTTAATTAAATGGACGCAACCGAATGCAGAGTTAGCGGCGAAGAATTTAATCGAATTGGGGGCCAAAGCCTTAATTTTCATGCCGATTGGCTTTGCTACGGAAAATCACGAAACTTTACTGGATGTGGAGCATATTATCGAAGCTTTACGCCGCAAACACGACCAGGTTAATTATGTGCAGATGGCCTGTGTCAACGATAACCCCGAATTTTGCCAGATGGTCGCCGATTGGGCCGAGGAACATATCGAAGCTCTCGGATCACAAGAGGCTTTATCTGTCAATAGTTCTGTAACAATTCCTCACATTCATTCCGACCACCATCATCACCACGGACATCACCATCATCATTAAGCTTGGACAGTGGCAAAGAGGGGCAACGGCGAAAATTAGTCCTACCACTTGTCACTTTTGGAGGTATGATCTATAATTGTGCTTTCCTGGGTACGTAGCTCAATGGATAGAGCATCCGCCTTCTAAGCGGACGGTTGTAGGTTCGATCCCTACCGTACCCGTTATTGTTAACTAGGGGTTGAAAATTCTCTCCTATCGTCCCGGGGACAATCGCTTTGATGCGGTGAGCGTCGAATTAGGTCAGTTGAATCCCGTCGGTTGATATTAGTCCTTATTCTGGTTGTGCTGTAACTCCAAACTCATCTGGGTGTTGAGGAGGCGTTTCCTGGCGGAAGGAGGGGATGTCGCTATTGTCCGAGATGAATCGCCGCTAGGGAGAGGAATGCAGAGATTTGTTAATTTGTGGTGCTTGTAGCGATCACACTTAACGATTATGTTCTAGCATATATTTTTTCAGAACGGCATTAATTAGGGCTTGCTGAAAAAGCCTGAAATGCCGATAGGAAAAAGGTTTCGACTCAATAAAGTCTATAAGAAAGGCCCAAAAAAAGGTAAAATACCCTAAAAGCCAGGCACTTTTTTAGTACAGATGTATCGTATGTTACCGCATCCACTGCACCGTATATGTTGACTGATGCCACAACTTTTTCTAAGCTTATAGCACTAATTACTGAAATATTTCTCCCTCTTTTTTGTGGTTTTCTTCCCCTAGCTCTTTGGCCAATTAAGGCTCTAGCATAGAGTCTCAAAAGGGCTAAATTTACCCCCGATTCATCGATAAAAATTAGTTTTGATGCCTCAATTTCCCGCACTTGAGACCAGTATTCCACTCTTTTTTGCTGTACCCTTTCACTTTCTTTTTCCGCCGCGTGTAGTATTTTTTTTTGAAACTGTAATTGATACCAATTCTCCAAAATGTGACTACAGATAGGCTAGAATATCATATTAGTAGAGTTAAAGGAAAAATATGGCAGGAGTTTATAAGATAGAAATATCTGAAAGTGAAGCAGAACTCAAGGAACTGCTTAGAAAAGAAAAAACTGGTTCAGGAAAAGAAAGAATACAAGGTTGGGTTGAGCTATCATTATTGAGCAGGTATTACCAATCGGCTCAAAAGGCGAAACCCAACCAAGATTGTGAAAATATTCCGGGAAGTTGTTGGGTTTCCTTGCGTCAACCCAAACTACGAGTTTTACTCTAAACTTGGTCTGACTGAATCAAGGGGGCATTTATGGTATTTTTAGAAACAATTTAGCCGGCTTTTGTTGTTTCTTTTTCGGTAGATTGGGAAGGTTTTAGTTTGCGTTTGAAGAAAATACCATACAAGATCATGTTATCGCACTAAGGGAAAATTTTATAAATTTCTTGGCGATGAGCAACTCGTTGATAGATAATGGTTTGATGATTTGACCTCTCCCCCAACCCCTCTGGGAGCAGGAGAGGGGAGTTAGTCTGGATTCATTAGTAGCCTTATTCGTCTTCGTTTCTTAAAGGTATAATTCCTTTAAGAATCTTTCCTCTAATAATCAAATAGACAGGAAAACAATACACCCAAAGGAGCAATACAAACAAAAAAACTGACCATGAATTACCAAATGAGGGTACGAATGATCCTGTAATTTTATACTTATGAATTTCTATTCTATGGGAATCAATTGCTGCCCAAAGTGCTGTCACTAAGACTCCAAGAGGTCTAAGACCAACAAAAATCAACAATGTTAGTAAAAGTGAATTTCTCCAACCCATAATGAATATTAATCTTTTTAGTAGTGTTTCTATCGAATCGAGATAGACTCGCGCATCCTTGCCCATGCCATTGTTGAAATTGCGGGTATTGCGATCGCTTCTTCGTAGCTAGGTAAAGCAACACCCCAACCCAACACCAAAATGAGATAGAAAACTAATACACACTCCCCCCCACAACTGTAGCAAAAGCTACAATTTAATAAATCTTTATATTCTTCTCCCTCGCTTAGGGATTCACAGGGTAAAGAGTTTCAGGTATTTTCCCCTGTTTTACTGCTTCTCAGGCGACCTATCGCCTTCCGTGAGGGATTGTGGCGCGGTGTGTCAGATTCGGTAATAGGGTTCAAAATTTCGCTAACCGCTACTTGAGCCATAGCGTTTTCCCTTAAGCAGAATTTACGCCGCCTCCAGTTCATAATGCAATACCAGAAGCTCATCAGAGCAACTCGATTCGCAATTGGCGGCCTACCAAAGAAGCCGCCCGTTGGATGGTGTAGAAAATGACCCGTGCGATGCGCCCGCTAGTAGGGGCAATTCATGAATTGCCCCTACTCCCTACTCCTGTCCCCTAACCCACCCTACTGATACGGATATCACCCTTCCGGCTAATGTAAAGAAAACGTTACAGTAACAGGTAAAGCCCAGTAGCCAGGAAGCCGTCAATCATGTTTGAATACTTTAACCAGAAAGCTATCAAAGCGGTGATGTTCGCCCAAGAAGAGGCCCGTCGTACCGGTCACAGTGTCGTGGGTACGGAGCATTTACTGTTAGGATTGATAGGAGAAGCCACCGCCACCGCAGCCTTAATTCTCAAGGATTTAAAAGTCACCCTGCACGAAAGTCGCCGCCTGATTGAAGGAATGACCGGCCGCGGCACGGGTTACAGTCCCGTTAATATCCCTTTTACCCCGAAAGCGAAAAAGATGTTCGAGCAAGCATTTCAGGAAGCTCGACAATTAGGGGAAAAAGCGATCGCACCTGAACATCTATTACTCGCTATCACCGCCGATCCCGAATCCCTAGCCGCTAAAATTTTAATTATGCAGGGTGTTGATCTCCTGCAACTTCGCGGCCTTTTAATTAAAAATGCCGGGGAAAAAGTCGCTAGTGGTCGCTTCACGAGTGATAGTGACTATGAAGACCAGAAAAATACTCCCAAAGACGGTATTTTAGCCCAATATGGTCGCAATTTAAGCCAAGAGGTCAAAAATGGCAAAATTGACCCTGTAATCGGTAGAGAGCCAGAAATCGAGCGAGTTGTCCAAATTTTAGGCCGTCGTACCAAAAGTAACCCGATTTTACTGGGTGAGCCGGGGGTGGGGAAAACTGCGATCGCTGAAGGGTTAGCACAACGCATCCATAATGGCGATATTCCCGAACTTTTGCAGGATAAACAGGTAATTGCCCTCGATATGGGGTCTTTACTGGCAGGAACCCGTTTTCGCGGCGATTTTGAGGAACGTTTAAAGGGTGTTGTGGAGGAAGTTCGCAAATCGGGCAGTATTATCCTGTTTATCGATGAAATTCACACTCTTGTGGGTGCTGGTAGCATGGGAGGAGCCATGGATGCTTCTAACTTACTGAAACCTGCTTTAGCTCGCGGCGAGTTACAGTGTTTAGGGGCAACTACTCTCGATGAGTATAAACAGCATATTGAGCGAGATGCGGCTCTAGAAAGACGTTTTCAGCCAGTTATGGTGGGAGAACCGACTAAAGAGCAGGCGATCGAGATTTTACAGGGTTTAAAAGCCACCTACGAGGATTTCCATCAGGTAAAATACGATCAAAAAGCGATCGAAGCTGCCGTTAATCTATCCTCTCGCTATATCAATGATCGCTTTTTACCGGACAAAGCGATCGATCTTCTTGATGAAGCGGGATCCCGCACCCATCTACGCTATTCCCTACAAAGTAAAAGTCCTGCGGAGGTTAGGGAAGAATCACCCCTAATTAACCCCGAATCTTTGATTCCCGTGGTAGATGCGGAGGAAATTGCCCAAATTGTCGCCGCTTGGACAGGTATTCCCGTTACCCAATTAACTGAAACTGAGTCAGAATCGCTCTTAAATCTGGAATCTCAACTGCACGAGCGGATTATTGGTCAACAGGAGGCAGTAAATGCCGTTTCTCGTGCCATTCGTC
Organism: Microcystis sp. M144S2; assembly: GCF_020246065.1. Classification (NCBI taxonomy): domain Bacteria; kingdom Bacillati; phylum Cyanobacteriota; class Cyanophyceae; order Chroococcales; family Microcystaceae; genus Microcystis; species Microcystis sp. M144S2. The sequence goes on along the minus strand of NZ_JADBTR010000033.1, from coordinate 7,575 downwards.
GAGCGCGAGTAAATTTAAAGAATCCTAACCGTCCGATTGCCTCGTTTATTTTTGCCGGTCCCACGGGAGTCGGTAAAACTGAATTAACGAAAGCCTTAGCTAAGTTGCTCTTTGGCTCGGAATCCAGTATGATTCGCCTAGATATGTCGGAATTTATGGAATCCCATACGGTTTCTAAGTTAATTGGTGCGCCTCCCGGATACATCGGTTACAATGAAGGCGGTCAGTTAACGGAAGCAGTGCGTCGTCAACCCTATAGAGTGGTTTTGTTTGACGAAATCGAGAAAGCACATCCCGATGTTTTTAATCTTCTCCTGCAACTGTTAGAAGATGGTCATTTGACCGATTCCCAAGGTCGTCGGGTGGACTTTAAGAATACCCTAATTATCATGACCTCGAATATTGGCTCAAAAGTCATCGAAAAGGGCGGTAATAGCTTAGGATTCGAGATTGCTGACGATTTTGCTCAATCCCGTTACCAACAGATTTCTAATCGGGTGACAGACGAGTTAAAACAATATTTCCGTCCCGAATTTCTCAACCGTCTCGATGAAATCATTGTTTTCCGACAGTTAACTCGCGAAGAAGTTACCCAGATTGCCGATATTCTGATCGCGGATCTAGCCAAACAATTGACAGAAAAAGGCATTTCTGTGCAAGTTACCGCCGCTTTTAAGGATTTGGTCATCAATGAGGGTTATGATCCTAGCTACGGTGCGCGGCCTTTACGTCGTGCCTTAACTCGACGCTTAGAGGATAGTTTAGCCGAGGCGATGTTATCGGGAAAAGTCAATTCTGGAGACCATGCGATATTAGATGTAACTGCTGAAGCTGTGGTGACAGTCTCTAGTCATCAGCGCTCTGAGCAGAGCGATATTCTCTCGCAATTACAGTTACAACCGGTGGGTTAATCCCCTCAAAAATTGCTTTTTTCGGGGTTGAAAATTTTTCAACCCCGATTTTTATCATCCTGGAAAAATAACTTCTAGGGGAGCGGGAATCATCTCGGTGCGAAAGTCCAGAATCTGGACTAGGATTAAATAGGCAACGGCGATTAAAATCGAAATCGCTCCTGTGATAATGGCGATAATTTTACCAGAATTCATATAATTAACCGATAATTTCCTGAGATTGCCGCAAAAGCTACCGAAATTTATTCTCATCTACGATTGCGAGCCTAAACAATTGAAACTGAGGATATCTTACAGCACAATTCTCCCGGACAGTTGAGAGAAGGGAGTGCATCTCGGTAAAGCTGTCCCTTGAAAATTTGACAGGAGATAGTTCTTGTGGATCGATTTATAGATTAAAATCTATGGTCAAGCTTACAATTATTTGTTAATTGAATCTATACAACCAGCAAAACCCTTGCTATAATCGACAATATATGGTAATAGACCAATTCCATGCACTGCATCCGCATCGGCATCTTCAAAGTTGATCAACCTCGCTTTGTTTTAAGGTAGGCTCAGGCCTGCCTTACTTTTTATCAGTGATCAGTAACCAGTAAGCAGAAAATTGCCATTTAATACCGATCACCGCTCAGACTGTCCACGGAAAACTCACATCTGATCACTGGTAACTGATAACTGATCTGATCCCCTAGCGTGATAAGCTGTGTATTGGCTAATTTTACAAAAAATTAAGACTTTCCCCTTGTGGGAGTTATCAGCTAAAACCCAGAGTAGACATAAACAATGGTAGCGACAACAGAAACTAACGTTGGTAAAATCGTCCAGATCATCGGTCCTGTCATCGATGCCGAATTTCCCAGTGGCAAACTGCCCCGTATTTATAATGCCTTAACCGTAAAAGGAACCAACTCCGCTGGTCAAAATTTATCCGTTACTTGTGAAGTACAACAGTTACTCGGTGACAACCAAGTGCGGGCCGTTGCCATGAGTACCACCGATGGTTTAGTGCGCGGTATGGATATCGTCGATACCGGTGCAGCGATTAGCGTTCCCGTGGGTAAATGCACCCTCGGTCGGATTTTTAACGTTCTTGGTGAACCCGTGGACGAAAAAGGACCGGTTAACGTCACCGAAACCTCTCCTATTCACCGTCCCGCTCCCAAATTAGTCGATCTTGAAGTAACACCGACGGTTTTTGAAACCGGTATCAAGGTAATTGACCTGCTCACCCCCTACCGTCAAGGTGGCAAAATCGGCCTCTTTGGGGGTGCTGGTGTGGGCAAAACCGTCATTATGATGGAATTAATCAACAATATCGCCATTCAACACGGGGGTGTCTCGGTTTTTGGCGGTGTGGGTGAAAGAACCCGCGAAGGAAACGACCTCTACAACGAGATGATCGAATCGAAGGTAATCAACGCTGATAACCCCGAAGACTCGAAAATTGCCCTCGTTTACGGTCAGATGAACGAACCCCCCGGAGCGAGAATGCGCGTCGGTCTCTCTGCTTTGACCATGGCCGAATATTTCCGCGATGTCAGCAAGCAAGACGTACTCTTATTTATTGATAATATCTTCCGTTTCGTGCAAGCTGGTTCGGAAGTATCGGCGCTCCTCGGTCGGATGCCTTCTGCGGTAGGATACCAACCCACCCTCGGCACTGATGTAGGCGACCTGCAAGAGCGGATTACCTCCACCAAAGAAGGATCGATCACTTCCATCCAAGCGGTCTATGTACCTGCGGATGACTTGACTGACCCCGCTCCCGCTACTACCTTCGCTCACTTGGATGGAACTACTGTACTATCCCGTGGTCTGGCTTCCAAAGGTATCTATCCGGCGGTAGATCCCCTCGGTTCCACCAGCACCATGCTCCAAGCTGATATCGTCGGTGATGAACACTACGGCACCGCTCGCGCCGTCCAATCTACCCTGCAGCGCTATAAAGAGTTACAGGACATCATCGCTATTCTCGGTTTAGACGAATTGTCGGAAGAAGATCGTCTCACCGTTGACCGCGCTCGCAAAATTGAGCGTTTCCTCTCGCAACCTTTCTTCGTGGCCGAAGTGTTCACCGGTTCTCCGGGTAAATACGTTACTCTCGCCGATACGATCAAAGGCTTCCAGATGATCCTCAAAGGTGAACTCGATAGCTTACCCGAACAAGCGTTCTATATGGTCGGCAATATCGATGAAGCGATCGCTAAAGGCGAAAAACTCAAAAAAGGCTAATTAAAAGTCAGTAGTAACCGCGTTTAGCGGTTACTTAACCCAGAAATCTGCCAAAATTATCGTTATTATCACCAATGAGCATTACAGTACGGGTTATTACACCCGATCGCATTGTCTGGGATAACGTGGCTGAAGAAGTAATCCTACCCAGTTCCACGGGACAATTAGGTATTCTTAGCGGTCACGCTCCTTTATTAACTGCCCTGAATATTGGCGTAATGCGAATTCGACCGGGGAAAGACTGGGAAAATATCGCAGTTTTGGGCGGTTTTGCTGAAGTCGAAAATAATGAGATCAAAGTCCTCGTTAATGGGGCGGAATTAGGCTCAAAAATCGATAAAGAAAAAGCTCGCGCCGAATACGAACGGGCCCAAACCCGTCTCGATGAAGTCAGTAAAGGGGATGACCGTCGCAAAACTATCCAAGCGCAACAATCATGGCGCAAAGCTCGCGCTAGATACCAGGCCGCCGGCGGTTTAGTATCGGTTTAAACCCAACCAAATCAAATTAAATTAAAGCAAAATCGGGCGGGTTTATATAAACCTACCCGATTAATTTTTTAGCCTTTAGCAATCAGCTTTTAGCCATTTTTCTGCCTATTATCAAGATTATCTAGCTGACGGCTAAAAAGCCGATTAATTGCTACCACTAAAAACAACTTCGGGGAATTTTAACTGTGCATCGGCCATGGGGATTTGTCGGCCTTGATTGCGTAACTCTTGCCAAAAATTAATTACTTCTGTGGCTTTGTTGAGAACATCAACGCGATCGGACTCATCAATCCAGTGTTTTGCTTCTAACTCCTCTTGCAGTTGTTGCCAAGCATCATTGCGCGGCCAGAAAAAATAAGCGGTGAGGGGGCTAGTTCCTTTGCCGACCACCTGATCCACAGCGATCGCTACGTTCTGATCTAACCACAATACTTTTAAAATAAACTTTGATTCGGAACTGACTGTCATTGTTAATCGTTAATCGTACAATTCTCGATTATATCATCTTTTGACTCAATTTTCCGCAGTCAGTTTTTAACTATTTTTTCCTATTTTTTCGCCAATAACCGCTATGATTCCCGAAACAGACTCTTTAGCTTCTAAACAAATCGGTGTGGCCGTAATTAGAGATGATCGAGATTTAATTTTAATCGATCGCCGTCTAGCCAAGGGACTCTTGGGCGGTTTTTGGGAATTCCCCGGGGGCAAAATCGAAGGCAATGAAACGGTACAGGAATGTATTAAACGGGAGATATTAGAAGAAATTGGCATTGAAATCGCAGTGGATAGTCATTTAATCACTATCGATCACACCTATAGTCATTTTCGGGTTAATCTACAAGTATATAACTGTCGTTATCTCAGCGGCAAAGCAAGGGCGATCGAATGTGAAGAAATCCGCTGGGTAACTATCCAGGAACTAGATCATTACACTTTCCCCGCTGCCAATCAAGAGATTATCAGAGCCTTAAAAGACATGGTAAACTCGAAATGATTGCTGTTAATCGTCGAGTGATTATGCTTAATCCTTCTATTCGTCAAGAACCCCGCTACGAACCGGCCGCGGTTATTCCCCTAAAAAAAGACGCTTCCATTGTCGAGTGGTTAGAAAAAAATAATCGCATGATTCCCCGGGATAAAATCGCCGAACCAGATCTGACTCTCGAAGAAGATGTGGAACTATCTGAACTGATGGATGTCGATGATATCGGTTATGATGACGACGAAGATGAATTAGTCTTAGATGAAGATTAATCCCGTCTTCTTTGGCAAATTTTACCCTTATCTGGCGCTTTAGTCGTGAACGCTAACATTTTTTCCGCCCCTATCTTTAAAAAACCCACTGGAACCCATCTCCTGATTCTACTAACGGGATTACTATTTCTGTTAGTAGTTTTTTTTCAGTCCACTAATTCCCTGTTACTCCCCCTGATGGCCACAACGTTAATCAGTGGTGGTCTTGGTTGTCAAGTAGTACCGATGCTGCGGCGCTTGAAAATGGGTCAGATCATGCGCGAAGATGGACCACAGGCTCATTTAAAGAAAGCAGGAACCCCGACAATGGGAGGCAGCTTTTTTGTGCCAGTAGCCCTTATTTTCGCTTTAATCTGGTCTAAATTCACTCCTAATGTGGTGGCGGTTGCTTTGCTGACCTTTGTTTACATGGGTATCGGTTGGTTAGATGATTGGCAAATTCTGCGTTATAAGTCGAATAAGGGCCTATCTCCCCGGATGAAGTTAATTTTACAGATAACGGGGGCGGTGCTTTTTTGCCTCTGGATGTCGTTCAATCAGGTGAGTACCGATATCGGCCTTTGGGGTCGATTAGTGATTCCTTTGGGCTTTTTCTTCTGGATTTTGGCGGGATTTGTCCTTGTGGCTGAAAGTAACGCCACTAATCTCACTGATGGGGTGGATGGATTAGCGGGGGGAACAGGTGCGATCGCATTTTTGGGTTTAGGTATTATTATCGCTCCTAGTCATCCAGATTTGGCGATTTTCTGCACTTGTTTTGCTGGTGCTTGTCTAGGCTTCATTTTTCATAACCGCAACCCCGCTAAAGTCTTTATGGGTGATACGGGTTCCCTCGCTTTGGGAGGTGCTTTAGCTGCGGTGGGTTTAATTACTGGACATCTCTGGGGATTATTTTTAATTAGTGGTCTCTTCTTTCTGGAATCTCTTTCGGTAATCGCTCAGGTTATCTATTATAAAGCCACAAAAGGACCCGATGGCAAGGGCAAAAGATTGTTAAAAATGGCTCCTTTTCATCATCATTTAGAATTAAGTGGTTGGACCGAAACCAAGATCGTGGGAGCATTTTATCTGGTTAATGCGCTTTTAGTTGTCCTGGCTATTTGGAGTAGTTAATTAAGCACTAAAGGAAAGACCACAACCGCAGGTATTTTGGGTGTTGGCATTGGTAAAACGGAAACCACCACCCATGAGATCTTCTGAATAGTCTAATTTTAAAATTTGTAGGTAGCGATCGCTGTCAGGATCGACTAAAATATTAATACCCTGACTTTGATAAAAGCGATCGTTTTCTGCCGCAATAGGGGTTAATTCGAGATGATAGTGAAGTCCCGAACAACCACCGTTTTTTACTGCCAAACGCAGATAGGAACCAGTCAGACGACGGCTTTGACTCCAACGTTCAATTTCTCTAGCGGCGGCGGGACTTAATTCGATCATTGTTTTTGAGACTATTGTAATAATAATATCAAGTTATTGTGAAGTTATACCACAGTTGTTGTCAAACTTTATGTTAAGAAAGATGTGACTAATGGATGGCGGGGGTAGCTGACAATTTTTAACACAGAAAACGGGTTCCTTGAAGAAACCCGTTTTCTAGGTGACTTAGAAACTTAGATAAAGAAATTACTAACATTAATGTTCCCTAAAGCTGGTAAAGCACCAGTAAATCCGGTGATATTTATTAATAAATCATTGCTGGATTGGAAGCCAGCCGTGCTATCATTAATAACGAGGTAAGTTCCAGCTATTGCACCGGTTGTTACTTGCACTAAGGCGGCACTATTAACCCCTAATCCTTGATTACCTGTAATCGCTCCATTAGCATCAGTAAATACCTGATTGATTAAATTCTGTAAAGTGGTAGCAGTGCTATTAGCAGCACGACTGAAATTGCTAGGCGCACTCGTGGCGTTTCCAGCTTGAGTTAATAAGTCAATTTTATCACTATTAATGGCAAAATCTGTGATATGATCGGTTGTTGATCTGGTAGATTGGCCAAATTGGAAGATAAAAGTATCTGCACCTAAACCACCAGTTAAAGTATCGATTCCAGCACGTCCATTGATTTGATTATTGCCACTATTTCCGGTGATTTTATTGTTACCGGCGTTACCTGTACCGTTAATATTGGCGGTTCCTGTTAGGGTCAGATTTTCCACATTAGCGGGTAGGGTAGTGGTGACATTAGCGGTTAAGGTGTCGCTGATGGTGACAATTCCCTTATTATTGGTAAGAGTTGCATTGACGGGATTACTGAGGTTAATGGCAAAAGTTTCGTTTGCCTCATTAAGGTTATCATTGAGGATGGGAATGGTAATAGTAGCAGTGGAAGTATTAGGTGCAATGGTGATAGTTCCAGTTTTGCTAGTGTAATCTACATTAGCGGTAGCGTTAACGGGTGCAGTAGTATAATTGACACTAATTGCTTGTGGATTGGGATTGTTGACAGTAACGGTGAGGATTGCATTACTATTTTGACCTTCGACAACGGTGATATTATTGATGGAGAGTTGGGAAAAGTCGTCATTATTAATTGTCCCCGTAACTGCGGTAGTTGTCCCAACTGTATAACCAGTCCCAGAAGTAAGAGTTAAAGCAACAGTTTCATCACTTTCTACTGTTGTATCAGCAGTGGGGTCAACGGTTACAGTCGCAGTGGATGAACCAGCAGCAAAGGTGACGCT
>NZ_JADBTR010000032.1:0-5307 GCF_020246065.1 Microcystis sp. M144S2 | reverse complement strand
TCGCCCCTACAGGACGCGGGCCGATGAAGACGCAAGGTTTTGAAGCACGATTCTCTCAAAATCTTGCACCTGTTTCGCGAGAAAAGCCACAAAACCCTTACCTTGCCTACATTTCACCTTTATTCAGCAAGCCCTAATTAGGTGGGTTAAACTAAGTTAACCCACTGGAATCATTGCGTTTATTGTTAAGGTAAAATCAAAAAACTTCCCTGACAGAAAAGAGTTTGAGCGTCGAGAATAAAAGATTTAATCTCCACATCTTTGCCTAAATCGACGGTAAAGGGTTGCAGATCAATAGATAAATCTGGGGCTAAACCTTGCCATTGTCGGGGACTAATCCCTAAAGTGCGGGCATCTTCTAGGGTAATATCAGCGCTAAAAATTACTTCTGCACCCGTTTCTCTATGGCCGAGAAGAGAGAAATAACCCTGATTTAAGAGAACATTTTTCCAGTTAAAACGCTGTTGTGAGATAATTTCTCTGGCGTTAACAACTCCGTTATTTTCTAGGGAAAAAATTAGTAAATCGGCAAAAGCATTAACTAAAATAGTCGAGGCGATCGAATTATTTAAATCCTGCTCGTTAATTTCCACCTCACCGCTAACCCGAATAGGTTCCAAAATTTTTAGGGGTTTCCCTCGCAAAACCTGCCCGATATTAAGACGAATATTTTCCCCTCTTAATTGCGCTTTACCTAGATGTAAACCTTGATAAATCGCTTTTCCTACGGCTAAAAATACCCCGGGGATATAACCGCGCAAAATTTGCCGATCATGACCTTGCAGCTGCATTTCTAAATCTTCTATCTGTTCTACTTGCGTTCTTAAGAACAGACGTACTGCTGGCGGCAAAACCTTACTAATAATCTCACTTTGAGTATTGACCCACATAAACGTTATCTCACTCACTCCACAATGTTTCTAATTGTAACAGAGCTAGATCGATCGAACCATGAGGGGCTGCCGTCAGCTATCAGTTATAGGTAAAAACTTCGCTACTTTCTGATTACTGATCACTGATCACTGAAAAGCCGCTAATTTTTAGGTTTTTGATGCGTTGAGGGAATTAAAACGAGGGGAAAGATAGGCGACTAAAACCCCGAGGGCAAAACCGATTAAATTGCGGAAAAGGGGCAGTAATTCACTGGTGCGAGTAACCACCGGTCCGATGCCAAAAGCAACAAAGAGGATAAACCAGAGGGGAGAGACAATTAAAACCCATTGCCAAGCGAAAACCTGTCCTTCTTTGCGAGGAATACCGGCAAAACCGAAGACTAAACCGCCGACAATTGAGGTAATTAAAGTTAAAATCCACTGTTCCTTCGGTAAACCGGGGACCACCGCACAACCACCTTTAACTAAACAGCCTTTTACCGTGTCTAAAGATTGTACGATCGCATTATTTTCGCCATTTTCCCGAACAAAATACATATTACCGAAACGGGCCTGTAATTCGATCCAAAAAGTGCGGGGTAAAAATTCATAGACGGCATCACCAATACTAAAAGATAGTAGATTACCGCCGCGACCATCGGCCACTAGGAGAATACTTTTATCATCCAATCCCCAGAAATTAATCACGGCCCGGCCGGGGCTGCGGTCATATTGGGTTAAAACTCGCATTTTCCAGCCGGTTTCCCCTTGAAATGTCTCGATATCTCGGATTAATGCCTCTTCCTGTTTTGCGGGTAGATAATTGGCTAAATCAACGATCGGAGTGGCTTGATTGGGCAGTAATTCGGGATTATTCACCGCTAGAGCTTGATCCGGGCAGATAATCCAACCCAGACAGCTAATGACACCAATTACAAGAGCGATCGAGATTCCTCGGCAAAAACGATTGAGCATAGCACTTCTAGACAATGAGAATTTTTTCAGCAAGGGTGTAGGCTAACTTTCAGTTTCTTTACACTTATTTACTTTATCTTAAGGGAATTCTCAACTTTAGTCACCCAGTTAGGGACTTGCGCTTTGATAATGTACCTTTTGGGCGAACGCAGTTCGCCCCTACATTAATGTACCTTTTGGGCGAACGCAGTTCGCCCCTACATTAATGTACCTTTTGGGCGAACGCAGTTCGCCCCTACATTGTGGACAAAATCCGTTACTGTAGGGGCGCAAGGAACCTGCGCCCTCCGATCGCCCAGGTTTGCTGATCACCCTAAGTAGGGGGAGAGCCTTTGAGAGTCCCCGCAGCTAAGGGACTTGCGCTTTGATAATATGCCATCTGGCCGGCCTGATTCTTCTACAGAGCGATTTTCTGGCTAGGATATTATTCCCACGCAAGTCCCTTATCGGTCATCAGATGCGAGTTTTCAGTTCACTCTCCAGAAACTCAACTCAAGCTGATGAGGTCTCAACCAGTGGCATTAACTGGATCTTTTGCCAAAATGGAGTAAATATAGTAGCGGGGGGATGGTCAATGACAGCACAGGAAGTATTAGAGTTAATTCAACGGGCAAAAGACGAAAGAGCGGGGGAGTTGGATCTGTCCGACAAAAACTTAACAGAAATTCCCCCCGAAATCCCTCAACTCACCTCCCTGCAATACCTCTACCTCAGAAATAACCAAATCAGGGAGATTCCAGAAGCACTCGCTCAACTCACCTCCCTGCAATACCTCTACCTCAGAAATAACCAAATCAGCGAGATACCAGAAGCGCTCGCTCAACTCACCTCCCTGCAGCACCTCCGTCTCAGCAATAACCAAATCAGCGAGATACCAGAAGCGCTCGCTCAACTCACCTCCCTGCAAGTCCTCGACCTCAGCAATAACCAAATCAGGGAGATTCCAGAAGCGCTCGCTCACCTCACCTCTCTGCAACGCCTCTATCTCGACAATAACCAAATCAGGGAGATACCAGAAGCGCTCGCTCAACTCACCTCCCTGCAACATCTCAACCTCAGCAATAACCAAATCAGGGAGATACCAGAAGCGCTCGCTCAACTCACCTCCCTGAAAGTCCTCGACCTCAGCAATAACCAAATCAGCGAGACACCAGAAGCGCTCGCTCAACTCACCTCCCTGCAAGTCCTCTACCTCAGCAATAACCAAATCAGGGAGATACCAGAAGCACTCGCTCAACTCACCTCCCTGCAAAACCTCCACCTCAAAAATAACCAAATCAGGGAGATACCAGAAGCACTCGCTCACCTAGTCAACCTGAAGCGATTAGTCCTCGGAAATAACCCGATTACCAACGTTCCCCCGGAAATTATTCGTCAGGGATGGGGTGAAGAAATATGGGATGATGGCAACCCGCAGGCGATTTTTAGTTATCTCAAGAATAAAGCTACACGCCCTCTTAATGAGCTTAAAGTTTTATTGGTGGGGGAGGGGGATGTGGGGAAAACTTCCCTGTTAAAGCGGTTACTGCACGATACCTTTAATTCCGAAGAACCCAAGACCCCCGGCATTAATCTTGAAAAGTGGCAACTGCCCCAAAAACCTGATATTCGCCTCAATCTCTGGGATTTTGGCGGTCAGAAAGTGATGCAAACCACCCATCAGTTTTTTCTGACTAAACGCAGTCTTTATCTGCTTGTCCTCGACAACCGCAAAAACGAACAGCAAAACCGTCTGGAATACTGGTTAAAACTCATTGAAACCTACGGAGGCAATTCTCCCGTGATTATCGTGGGTAATTGTGCCGATGAAAATCCCCCGCAAGTTAAGATCCGCACCCTCCAGAAAAAATATCCCCAAATCACCAAGCTAATCGCCACTTCCTGTAAAACCGGTGCGGGAATCGAGCAACTTGTGCAGGAAATCGCCTCTCAAATCGATGCTATTCCCCATATCAAAGATTTATTGCCTAATAGTTGGTTTGAGATCAAAACTCAACTAGAAGCGATGCAAGAGAGTTATGACTTTATTTCCTACGAAAAGTATCAGGAAATGTGTCAGACAGCCGAGATTAAAGAGGCCAGCGATCAAAAAAGTTTAGTGCAGTTTCTCCACGATCTCGGTATTGTCCTCAACTACCAAGATGATCCGCGACTGAATGAAACCAATGTCCTGAACCCGGAATGGGTAACTGACGGTGTTTATGATATTCTCAATAATCACGATTTGATGGTGCAAAAAAAGGGCATTCTTTCACTGCCAGATCTGCAAGATATTCTCAAACAACCCCAACGTTATCCCGAAAATAAACGCGGATTTTTGATGGATTTGATGGGAAAATTTGAACTCTGTTTTCCCCTTGATGGTTACAGTCCCGATCGCTATCTAATCACCGATCTTCTACCCATCGATGAACCGGATGTGGATATCTACGAAAACGCACCTTTACACTTCCAGTACCGTTATGATATCCTGCCCGGTAGCATTATTTCCCGCTTTATCGTCCGTAATCACCAGATGATCTATAAAACCATGCGTTGGCGTAGTGGTGTGGTTTTGACAATGGATATTAATAAAGCTTTGGTGCGTGCCGACGAGGAAGATAACTACATCAGCATAAAAGCCCAGGGTTCCCGTGCTAGTGCGCTTTTAGCTATTATTAAGACAGATTTTGACAAAATTCACGATACTATCCCTAATTTAGCCGTACAGGAAAGGTTAGTGATTCGAGAATTGCAAGGGGAAAAACCCACCGGGGTAGAAGTTCCCGTCGATTATCTCCATCTGATAGAACTCGATCACCAAGGTGTCGTGGAGGCAATTCTCCCCGGTTTGCGCGGCAAATATAATATCCGCGATATCTTAGAAGGGGTGGAATCTAAGACAGAAAGAGCAAGATATCTCGATATAAGGGAGGAACGTGGCCGCAAAAGCCGAGAAAATCGCCCTATGAGTCCCAAAACGCCAGAAACTCCCAATCTCCTGAAACCTAGTCTCGCTTTGTTGCTGGTTTTCGCTGTGGTTGCTTGTATAGTTGCGGTGATTGCCCATTTTGTGCCAGATTCAAAGCATATTACCAGCGTTTTGACAATTATTTTTATCTTTGCTTTTATTGTCTTTGTGTTATTGCTCTTGACGGGTAAAATCAATCAAACGACCTTTAATCAGCTTTTTGAAGTTTTGTCGCGATTTATCCCTACTTTTAAAGGACAAGAACCAAAAACCAACAACGATGACACTTCCCAAGAAACCCCTAAATCGGAGCAGTAAAGATTTGCTTACCACAGAAAGGTAACTTAGGCGAAAAAGTTTACAAATATTTAGGGTTTGCTGAATAAATGTGAAATGTAGGCAAGGTAGAGGTTTTGTGGCTTTTCTCCCGAAACAGGTGCAAGATTCTGAGAGAATCGTGCTTCAAAACCTTGCGTCTTCATGGTTCCGCGTCCTGTAGGGGCGAAGCAT
>NZ_JADBTR010000031.1:0-72266 GCF_020246065.1 Microcystis sp. M144S2 | reverse complement strand
CTTCTGTATCCTCACAAAGAAGTCTAAACCAAGATTAACGGGATTTTAGGATTAACTGGATTATTTACTTGGAAACTCCTGACAATCTTTTAAGATTGAGCATCCTGAAAATCCTCTAATCCTCAAAATCCTGATACTGACTATTTACCCCCAATGCCATCACACAAATATCTATCCTCTTCTCTAGCATCAGAATTAGGATTGTGCAAATAAGCCCGTACCCTATCGCAACTACGCCCCATTAAACCATCTAAACCCCAACCATATTCTCCATTCCACAGTTTGATAGTTTCGTCACTACTACCGGTCGCTAAAGTCTTACCGTCTGGACTAAAACTCACACTCCAGACAGAGTCATTATGCCCTGTCAGAGTGCGGATTTCTTTCCCTGTCTCTACATTCCACAGCTTGATTGTGTTGTCCCAACTACCGGTCGCTAAAGTCTTACCGTCACTGCTAAAACTCACGCTATTGACATTTCCATTATGCCCTGTGAGAGTGCGGATTTCTTTCCCTGTCTCTACATTCCACAGTTTGATTGTCTTGTCACTACTACCAGAAGCCAAAGTCTTACCGTCTAGACTAAAACTCACGCTTGAGATTCTATCATTATGCCCAGAGAGAGTGCGGATTTCTTGACCTGTCTCTACATTCCACAGTTTGATTGTGTTGTCACCACTATCAGAAGCTAATGTTTTACCGTCGCTGCTAAAACTCACGCTACCGAAACCGCCATTATGCCCTGTGAGAGTGCGGATTTCTTTCCCTGTCTCTACATTCCACAGCTTGATTGTGTTGTCACTACTACCGGTCGCTAAAGTCTTACCGTCACTGCTAAAACTCACACTATTGACATTTCCATTATGCCCTGTGAGAGTGCGGATTTCTTGACCTGTCTCTACATTCCACAGTTTGATTGTGTTGTCACCACTATCAAAAGCTAATGTTTTACCGTCGCTGCTAAAACTCACGCTATTGACATGGCCATCATGCCCAAAGAGAGTGAGGATTTCTTGACATGTTGACCCATTCCACAGTTTGATTGTCCTGTTAAAACTACCAGAAGCTAAAGTCTTACCGTCGCTGCTAAAACTCACGCTTGAGATACTAGCATTATGCCCAGAGAGAGTGCGGATTTCTCGACCTGTCTGGATATTCCACAGTTTGATTGTCTTGTCACTACTACCGGTCGCTAATGTCTTACCGTCGGGGCTAAAATTCACTCTCCAGACACGGTCATTATGCCCAGAGAGAGTGCGAATTTCTTCCCCTGTTTCTACATCCCACAGTTTGATAGTCTTGTCAGCACTACCGGTCGCTAAAGTCTTACCGTCGTTGCTAAAACTCACGCTATTGACACCGCCATTATGCCTAGAGAGAGTGCGGATTTCTTCCCCTGTCTCTACATTCCACAGTTTGATTGTGTTATCATGACTACCAGAGGCTAATGTTTTACCGTCGGGGCTAAAACTCACGCTAAAGACAGAGTAATTATGCCCTGTGAGAGTGCGGATTTCTTGACCTGTCTCTACATTCCACAGTTTGATTGTGTTATCATAACTACCGGTCGCTAAAGTCTTACCGTCGGGGCTAAAACTCACGCTTGAGATACTGTCATTATGCCCTGTGAGAGTGCGGATTTCTTGACCTGTCTCTACATTCCACAGTTTGATTGTCTTGTCACTACTACCGGTCGCTAATGTCTTACCGTCTCTGCTAAAACTCACTCTTGAGATACTAGCATTATGCCCAGAGAGAGTGCTGATTTCTTGACCTGTCTCTAAATTCCACAGTTTGATTGTATTCTCAAAACTACCGGTCGCTAATGTTTTACCGTCGCTGCTAAAACTCACGCTATTGACACCTTCATTATGCCCTGTGAGAGTGCGGATTTCTTCCCCTGTCTCTACATTCCACAGTTTGATTGTGTTATCATGACTACCAGAGGCTAATGTTTTACCGTCGGGGCTAAAACTCACACTCAAGACAGAGTCATTATGCCCTAATAAGCGATTATATTCCCTTCCTTCAATTAGAATCTTCTGCAAGGCATCTATTACCTTCGTGTTGCTTGCATTGTGTTTCTGTAAAATTTTTCCAGCCTTAATCGCTTCAACAAAAGCTTCTAAATCTTTTCCCCCTTCATTAAAGAGATACAAAGAATAACCACTGAGAGAATTTGCTAAACTAAGTTCCGTATTAACTTCACGTTGTTTTCGTTCAGTTTCGGCTTTCTGAAGTCGTTGCTGGTATTCCCGACTTGCCCTCATAAACTCAACCGTTACATCCCCAAAATAATTCCTTAAGGCATTTAAATCAGGTAGAGATTTCGCTTTTAATAGATTGCCCACTTGCGTCAACTTAGAGCCAGTCCAAAGCTCACTAATTGCTTTTTTCTCATCCGCTTTATCTTTCCACCAAGATTCAGCCGCTTCTTTTAATTGTCTTTCTAAAATAATCTCCTTCTCATATTTAGTAATCCAGTCCTGTAACCTTTGCCAAGAGCCAATCAAAGCTTCATGGGCAATTTCTACCATGCCTTCCTGACGGCCACTCACCAACAGACGATATTTTTTCACTAATTCATCAACAATTTTTCCTAATTCATCATTAAATCCAGATTTATTTTTCCGTTTACTAACTCTTTTTCCATCCGATGTAATTGTCACTAACTGAACAAAAATACTTTCAACAGCTTTTCCCTGACCCTGAGATTCAAAATGTTGATAAATTTTCTCTGCTTGTTGTTGTAAAGCTCCCCCAACACCGCCCAAATTTTTATAAGTATCGTAATCAAGTAACCTATCCGATAAATCATCCTTTTGCCATAAAAGATCTAAGGTATATTGTAACAAAGGTAAAGACCGAGATTCACCTCTAAAATCTTCAAGAATATTCTCAATCAAATTCAGATCAACATTTACTCCATGAGTCGCCGCCGGATTTTTAATCACTAACTTCAATTCCCGATCTGCCATGGGCGTAATATAACTAAATGGCTTTCTTCCATCGCTTTGTATCGTCACTACAAAATCAGGAAACGTATGCATAAATTGATCTAAAAAGTCAGTTCTCATTGTCAAGACAATTTTGACTGATGAATTATTAGTTCGCTGTAAATAACTAATTAAATTCTCTAAAGATTGAATAAATAGACAACCATTATTATCCTGACTTTGAGTTAAAATTTCTTCAAATTGATCAATAAAAATTAACCACAAAGACTCTGGCTTTTTCTTTAAGGTTGTGATGACCTTTTCTAGGTATTCAACCGCAGCCGTTATATTATCTTGGGGTGGTAAAGCAACTTGAGCCTCCGATTGTTTATAGTCCGTGGGAGATTGAGAAATAAAATTGGCAACCTGAAGATAGAATGAGAAAAAAGGATCATCATTAGGAACCATGCTTAAATTAGATAAATTGGGCTTATATTTAGCCGATAAAGCAGGAATTAAACCAGCTTGTACTAAAGAAGACTTGCCACTTCCTGATGCTCCTAAAAGAAAAATTAAATTCTCTTTTTCTAGCTCTTTTAATAAATCATTAATGACCTTTTTGCGTCCATAAAAAAGATTCGCATCATTTGCTGTAAATGCAACTAAACCTAAATAGGGAGAATTTTCATTGATGGTTGCAGCAACTTTCTCCTCTTCAGGATCATCGCCATAGTTTATTTCTGTCTTGACATAAATATTCTGTGTGTTATTATCACCCTGCTGAATAACCTGCTTTTCAGCCTGAAAATGGGAGCGAAAAATAGATTCAGACATTTGTTTCTCCTCATGCTCTCCCTAAATTTAATTTAGTCAAAGACTAATATTCTCAATGACATTCTTTTCCCCTTGTTGAATCACCTGTTTTTCTGCTGTAAACGTTCCACCAAATTTAGGTTGAGAACCTGCTAATTCATTTGTCTTCAGCACTTGGTTTAATTTCTCTGCCAACTCCTTGATTTCATCTCGGTCATTAGGCTCTAATGTCTTTAATTGCTTTTCAAAAGGTTTCTCATAAGTTTCAGTATCTTCTTCATAATCTTTTAGTGCTTCCTGTGCTTTAGTATTCTCGGCAAATTTCTTCTTAATCAACGCTTTTAAACTCTCATAAGCATCCTTAACGGCTGTTCCTGCCGTATCCTTAGCAGCAGCCGTCGCACCAGCAGCCAACGCAGCGAGAATTAGAGAAATCGGTTCCATTGCCTGAGACTCCAAATTAGATATTGCTAACTCAATCTTACATCAAATCAGTTTTTAATAGTAAGCCAAATCGCAATCAGCTAGAGAACTGGAATTTCACGGCCAAGCCACTAAGCCTTAAAAGTATTGCTAAGTAGGTAGGCGTTAAAAATTATCAGATACCCTCCTTATTAAGGGGGGACTAAGGGGGGATCGAACCTAAAATCGATTTTTAATTTAATTATAACCAGCTACTTATGCAAAAATCTTAGCCGAAAAAGCCAAACTACGGTTTTCCCTGTGGATGGGGTTTATCAGTTATGGGATTTGAGTTTTCAATTCACTGTTTACTGAACAATAAAAAAAGCTCCCTGATTATCGCCGATGATACCAACGGGTAAATAATTTTTCTAACTCCACCCAAACGAATAACAAGGTACTAAACCCCAAACAGATTAATAATTCTTCTTTAGTTAAAAATTGAGTACCGAAAAAATCCCGCAGAGCAGGAACATAGATTAACATCAGTTGAAAAATTGTCGTCAGGGTTACTGCTACCCAGAGATAGGGATTAGTCAAAGGATTCATTTCTATGGTAAGATGATCGCTTGATCGCACGGAAATGGCATGACCCATTTGAGCTAAACAGAGAGTAGTAAAAACCATAGTTTTCCATGAACCAGTATTACCAAAAAGCGGATCCAAGCGCACAGCGATCAACATTTGAGTGATATTAATAATCGAAAAAATAATCCCAATTCTCACAATATAACTGCCCAAACCGCGAGCAAAAATACTTTCTTGGGGACTAAAAGGAGGGCGACGCATAATATTAGGAGAAGCGGGTTCCACTGCCAAAGCTAAAGCAGGTAAACCATCGGTAACTAAATTCATCCAGAGAATTTGTAGGGGAGTTAGGGGAGTAACTAAACCCAAAAGAGGCGAAGCAGCGATAGTAATTACTTCCCCGATATTACTGCCGAGAATATATTTAATAAAACTGCGAATATTGTTATAAACCACTCGCCCTTCTTCCGTGGCGGCGACGATAGTGGCAAAATTATCATCAAGGAGAATCATATCACTAGCCTCTTTGGTGACATCGGTGCCAGCGATTCCCATGGCAATACCTATATCTGCTTGTTTCAGGGCTGGAGCATCATTCACCCCATCTCCGGTCATAGCAACAAATTTACCCTTTTTTTGCAAGGCGCGGACAATAGTTAATTTATGTTCGGGGGAGACACGGGCATAGATGTTAGTTTTGTCAATGATGTTTTCTAGCTGAATTGGTGATAATTTATCTAATTCTCGCCCTGAGATGACTAAAGCTCCCGCTTGGGCAATACCAAGACTTTTAGCCACCGCTAGAGCAGTTAATTGATGATCGCCGGTGATCATGATTGGACGGATTCCCGCTTCTCGACACCTAGCCACGGCGATTTGTACCTCTGGTCGCGGTGCGTCGATCATACCGACCATTCCTAACCAAATTAGCTTATCTTCGCTGATTTCAGTTGATTCTGGCGGATAAATTAGTGTTTTATAGGCTAATCCTAAGACTCGTAAACCCCTGTTAGCCATAGCATTGTTAGCGACTAAGACTTTTTCTTTTTCCCCATCCCCAAAAGGAAGACTTTCTAATCCCGATTGATAGGAGAGACACTGTTCAAGGATTAATTCCGGGGAACCTTTGGTAAATAGTACGGGATTGACTCCTTGACAAATGACCGACATTCGCTTTCTTTGAGAAGAAAAGGGGATTTCAGCGATTCTAGGGAACTCTTGCTTGGTTAGGGATAAATTTAAGCCCGCTTTCGCCCCTAAAACTAATAAGGCTCCTTCCGTGGGATCGCCTAAAATGCTATCATGACCGTTATCGAGGTCTAAACTGGCATCGTTGCAGAGGATACTGGCAATTAAAAGATGATGTAATTCTAGATCGGTTTTGGGATCGATCGCCCGTTGCTTGGAGTCTAAAAATTGTCCTTTTGGGCTATATCCTTCTCCAGTCACCGAAAAATTGCGATTAATTGTCTCTATCTCCCGCACGGTCATTTTATTTTCCGTTAGCGTCCCAGTTTTGTCGGAACAGATCACATTAACGGAACCAAGGGTTTCTACTGCCGGCAGTTTGCGAATCAAGGCCTGACGTTTGACCATGCGTTGGGTACCTAGGGCGAGAGTTAGGGTGATAACTGCGGGTAATCCTTCGGGAACGACGGCTACTGCCATACTAAGGGAAACTTCGACTAATTCCTCTAGGGCCGACCAACCGGCATTGATCAGGCCGATGGTAATAGTCAGGGCCACTAGAATGAGAGAACCAGCAACAAGGACATTGCCCAAGTGAGTCATTCTTTTTTGGAGAGGAGTGGGTTCATTGCCGACTGTTGCTAACATTTGAGCGATTTTGCCTAATTCCGTGGTCATTCCCGTATTGGTAACGATGACCTTGGCCCGGCCTTGCAGTACCTCTGTTCCGGTAAAGACAAAATTTAAGCGATCGCCAAGGGGAGTATCCCTGTCTAAGGGGTCAATGGAGGCGGATTTATTAACACTATTTGCCTCTCCTGTCAAGGCCGATTCGCGAATTTGCAGGTTAAAAGCTTCGATAATTTCGCCGTCGGCGCTGATTTGGGTTCCCGCTTCAATCAGCATGATGTCACCGGGGACGAGATTAACCGCATCTATTTCTCTGCGTTGACCCTCGCGGATAACATTAACTTGGGGAGAGGAAAGTTTTTTTAAAGCGGCCAGAGCTTTTTCGGCGCGACTTTCTTGCAGATAGCCGAGGATACCATTGAGGATGACAATTGTTAAGATAGCGATCGTATCTTTGAAGGGAACACCAATTTTAGCCAGATGACCGCGCTGTAATGCCAGTAAATCTAGTCCCCCGGAAATTATGGCCACGGCAATTAAGAGGAGGAGCATAATATTGGTAAACTGATCTAGGAAAATTTGCCAATTACTGCGCCTCGAACGTTCTTGTAGTTCATTTTTGCCATAATATTTAATTCTTTCGGCGATTTGCTCCCTATTGAGGCCATTAACAGCCGAACTACCGAGGATAGATAGGGTTGTTTCCACCGGATAGGTATGCCAAGGTTGTTGCAAGTTAAGGCTAGAATGGGCAGAATAGTCGGCATTAGCGGCCATGGCAAGTGAAGATAGTTGATCTAAATAGATCTTAGCCCTTTCTTTCCCCGGTAACAGGAAAAAACAAATGTTTAAACTGGCTCTTCCTGCTCATAGACAGTCTTAACGAGTAATTTAGATAAGTAGCTGGTTATAATTAAATTGAAGATAGATCCCCCCTTAATCCCCCCTTGATAAGGGGGGTGTCTGAAAGTTTTTAACATCTACCTACTTAGTCAACAGCTTAGTAGGGCAAAGTAAACCAAAATTGTGAACCTTTTTCATCATTATTCATAATGCCAATTTCACCCCCGTGAGCATGGATAATTTGACGACATAGATATAAACCTAGTCCTAAACTAATCTGATTATTATTATTGCCTCGTTGATAGCGATCAAATAATTGTTTTCTCTGGGTTTCGCTAATTCCCACCCCATTATCGGCAATGCTACACCGGAGATAATTACCCTCTAGTCTAGCCGAGAAAGTGATAATTATACCTTGGGGATTGTGTTTAAGAGCATTGGCTAATAAATTCTCAAAAACTCGCCAGAGATGGTGAACATCGGCATTAACTAAGGGTAAATCGGGGGAAAAGTTATTAATTAAAGTTGCTTGATTTTCCTTTAATCTTAACTCCCATTCCTGACCGATCTGTTGACCGATTTCGTAGAGAGATAAAGGCTTTAGTTCTAGGGAAACTCCCCAAAGATCATTTTGTCGGGTTTCGACAAGAGAATCAATTAAAGTTAATTGTCGATCGCAACTGTTGGCCATCTGTTGTAAAATCTTCCGGGATACTTCTTTAGTTTCTCCCTGAGAATTTTTAATTAAATTATTTAAGATCATTAACATCCCGATTACGGGATTGCGGAGATCGTGAGAGACAGCATGAAGATAAATTTCTAAAGTTTCCTCAGTTTTTTGACGTTCTTTAATTTCGTTTTGTAGTTGTTTTTTTTGACGGCAAATAGTTAATTGATTTTCAATGCGGGCCATGACTTCTTCCCCTTGAAAAGGTTTAGAAATATAATCAACACCTCCCACTTGAAAAGCTTTGACTTTATCGAAGACATCATCAAGAGCGCTGATAAAAATCACGGGAATTTCTCTGGTTTTTTCATCAGCTTTTAACTGTTCACAAACTTGATAACCATTGAGATCGGGCATATTAATATCGAGGAGGATCAGATCGGGAATTAGCGATCGCACTGTATTCAGGGCCATCTGTCCATTAATCGCTTTCCGTACCTGATATCCCTTCTCGGTGAGCATAATCGACAATAGCCGCACATTATTGGGCAAATCATCGACAATTAAGACACTAGGGCGCGGTGTGAGTTGAGTCATGCCGGTTATTTTATAACTCAAACTATTTAGTAAAAGTGTATAAAAAAACAGACGCGACACTCGCATCTGTTACAAAATTAACTATATTTTGAGGACAAGAACATCTAAGGATTTTCACCACCCACAGCGATGCCTGTACCATAAATCTGAGCATTTGTCAAGTTAATTCTCTCCATTGATGCACCCGTCACATCAGCATCATAAATCATGGCACTGGTGAAATTGACTCCATTGAGATTAGCTTGATTCAAACTGGCATTAGTCAGAAAAGCTGCGGTTAAATTTGCGCCTTCTAGGTTAGCATCGGTCAAATCTGCGCCCTCTAAGTTAGCTTCCTCCAGATTAGCTCCCTGTAAATTCGCTTTTCTCAAATCGGCACCGATTAGATGCGCCCCTCTTAAATCTGCACCACGGAGATCACAGCCCGGACATTCCCGCGTATTCAATAATTGTTGCACCTGTTGGGGATTTTCCGCACCGACGGGGTTAATCAGCAGTAAGGAGGCTAGGGAACCTAGAACAATCATTAAAGTCCTTTTCATCGTTTTAGCCTCCTCTTTCGTTTTCTTCTCTACTTTTAGGATAGGAAAAAAGCTGCTAACTAACTTCCCCCGATCGGGCTAATTCTCCTGTTATCTCACTTTTGCTTGCTTTTGCTAGTCGATCTCTCCTTTCATTACCGTTGCGATCGCTGCTCGGGCATTTTCCTTAAATTCCTTGACATCGACGCGACTTAATAACCAAACTGCTAGGATCATTCCCAATGCTTGCACGAGGAAAACTAAGCCATAGGCTAAAACCGGGCTAGAAAAGATAACTTTACCGATATTTAAAATTGTACCGCCTAAAACCGTGGCTAATCCCCGGGCGATCGCTTGTGATAATCCCCAAGCGCCGATAAAAGTTCCTGCGGTTTCGGCGGCGGTTAAATCTAACATTAAACTGGTAGCGCCAGCGGTAATCATTCCCGAAGCTAAACCGAAAAAGAGCAAGCTTGATTTTAATAAACTTTGGTCAGCAGAAAAGCCGGCAAAAATCAAGAGAATAAAACAAATTGTTGCAAAAATACAGCCATATTTAGTGGTTTTTTGTTTACCGATGCGGGGAATGAGCATAAATCCCGTGGCGGCAATACCAAAAAGGGTTCCAGTTCCCCAAAAAGCGTTTAATTGGGTGGTTTGGGCGATACACATCCCAAAAACCTCGCCGCCAAAGGGTTCCATAATTGCATCCTGCATAAATAGACTCAAAGTCATCATCAGCAGAAAGGTGAAAAATAAACCGGTTTGCCGACTAGCGGTGAGAACTTGTAGGGCATCTTTAAAGGTAATTTGATCCTCTCTTTGCACAAGAGTGGACCGACTACTAAAACGAGAATATTTTTTTTCTACGCCAAAAGTCGCTAAAATACAGAGACCGAAAACGATAGCGGGCATAATCGTGAACACGGGGTTAATATTCGCCTGTAGTTGCGGAATATTGGCTATAGGGGCTGATTGAGTCGGATCATAGGTCAAAATATTTGTACCGCAGATATTGGGAGTATCCAGCAGACGAGAACTAACGATCGCCCCGACGACGATTCCCACCATCAGCATTGACCAAACTATAGCAACTAATTGCGATCGATTATCTTCATCGGACACATCCACCAAGAGGGCAGCAAAAGGGGTGGAACTGGCGCTTAAAGCGAGTCCGTAGAGGGCGAAAATTAAGGCTAAGAGGGCAATCCAAGCGTAGGAAATGGTATTCCATCCCGAAGTTTGAATACTAAGTCCCAATTGCCAAACTACCTGCAAAGCAATAAAAGCTAAAGCGGTAAAAACTGCCGCCCCAATCCAGACATAACCGCTGCGATGATGACCTAAAATAGTTTTACCGTCGGATCTTTGCCCAAACCAGATGCGTGCTGGACTAACAAACTGGTGCATAGCGATCGCAGCTGCGGCGAGAAAGGGTAAAACTTTTAACTCATCGATCATAATCCGATTGAGAACCCCCAAAGTCAGCAGAGACATAATACCTAGTCCCATCTGAAAGAGTCCTAAGCGAAACATGGTGAAAAGTCCCAGTTTTGGCAGGGGTTTTGGGGATGAGTGAGTAGAATGGGGAATATCGCTGGTAGCCATGGTTAAATCAATACAAAAAAAGCCAGTATTTAAAAATTTAACGCAGGACGAGCAGACATCTTCTGGGGATTTAATTTTCTATCTCCAATAACCAAGTGGTCAGATCTGTCAAGCTGGTAAAATCGAGCAGCGCTTCTCCTAAAGTTTCTAATTGTTCTAGAGATAGTTCTCGGATTTGTTGGCCTAAAGTCGACGATATTTCACCTAAACGACGGTTAAGTAGCCGTAGAATCAAAGAAACCGCTTCTTCTCGTCTTCCTTGTGCTTTTCCACTTTCCCGGATATCCTGATAAATAACTGATTCGCGCATAATTTCTTCTCTTAATAAACTTCCGATGATTTCCTTAGTTAATACTAACCCCGCCAGAATTGCTGTAGCGGCGGCCAAATTGCTTTTTTCAGTTCTACCCTCGATATTATCAATTTTTGCGGCTACTTGTCGTAGAATTTCCTATTGTATTATCCATTTTCTGAATTTATCCATATCATTATTGACTACTGCTTCAAATGCCACGTTAGCATCAATTATCATCCTTGTAAAATAAGTATTTATCGGCTGTATTTCAGTATCACTCTCGGTTGCAAATAAATGTTTTCTGATTTCTAAAATAAGTCTTAAGCTGTATTCCTTATTTCTTTTTGAATAATCTTCTAAAAGCTTACTTTTTGTGTTACTACTATGAACTAGCATATTTCTAATGCGATAGATATTATACACATCATTTTTGACATCGATTATTGCTTGTTTTATTTTATTCAAGCAAGTTGTGTGATCAATAAAATGACCACGAATCTCACTTATATATTTATCGAATTGACTATTTTTCTGCTCAAAATCATCAAAAATTAATTGAAAGTTTTCAACAAACTTAATTAGGTTCATCTCAATACATCCGTTATCTTTTTTACTAATAAAAAATATATTTAAAATTTCATCAGATACTGAGAATCTATCCCATAGAAAGCCTTTTCTCGCTAAATTATCCGCAAAAGTAATTAGGAGATCAAAAAGATGGGATTTAATGGTAACAATAGCGAGCAATAATTGTAGGACTGAAATATTGTCCGCATTGTACCATTCTTCAAAAACAGATTTATCAAATTCCCTCGGAAGCCTCACAGTAATTTTTTCCGATTTATTGATAAAAGGCTCAAGGGAATACCAAGAATATAGAAGCACGTCGGAACTTTGTACTGACTCAACAGATTTACGATATTGTTTAAAGGCATTTAACCATGTTTCAACGCTTTTATTAAGTGAGTTTTTAGAAGAAAGCCAATGACCAATTCTGTCAGTATAAATATTATTAGGACTATCAAATCCTTTATTCGATATATAAGAATGCTCAAAAAAAGCACCCTCACCTAGATCGTTACAGATAATGTAATTATTTGATATTATTTGTATTTCGTTGTTATTTGTCTTTTTCATGAGAGTATCCTTTTTTAGGAAGACATACACAGCCATCTCTACTGTTCTTATCGCTTGATCCGCTTGATCCTTCATTGAATAAAAATCATTTCCTTCGATGTCAACAGCAACATAATAAATACTCTCGGACATCACTTCAAATTCCTGTATTCTTTTTTCAAACTGAACAAGATCAGAACTTTCATCTCTGTATCTGTATCTGTCGTCTTGAATTGTTATTTTTCCATGAATTTGCGGAATATAAAAATAAACGTTACCTATTTTTAATGATTGAGAATTGGCTAGAGCAAAATTAGAAAGTTTAAAAATAACCTTATACTTTTTAGGTGGTTCGACATAAATTTTTTTCATCAGAAAAATCCTATCTTTAAGCCCCAAAGAGTCATAATATTGCTTGAGGGCAATTTTATAGTCTTCGTCTTCAGAATAAACTTCCTCGTTATATTTGGGTGATTCATATATGAGTGCACGGTATAAATACAATCGATATTTACTTGTACTTATAAGGTTCCAATGATCTTGAAACAAAGATAATTGTTTAGGTAATAAATTTTCTAGAGTTTTAACATGGTATCCTCGCTCAATAAACATTATTATAATAGTGTTAACGATAAATTTTAATTCCTCTCGATTCATTTCTTCTTTGAGGATTTCTGTAATAAGTAAATTAAGTAAACCTTCAAGACTTTCTACTGAAATTATCTCTCTTTGTATTATTTCAACAAAATATAATATGTCTTTTAATTCAAATTTTTTAGAATCTGATGCTGAATTTAAAGCTTCTAAAATAAATTTCAACTGAGTAGATATTGGTTTTGCCCATAAACTCTTAGCCGATGGCTCCCCAGCAGATTTTTTTGGGTCTTCTAAATATTGTTTAATCTGTGTAGTAAAATAATTTCTGGCAAATTGATTTTTTGAAAATTTTTCTCGATTTTCTAAAATTTCTTCTTCTAAATCTGTTATAATTAAAATCAGGTGTTTGTTGTAATCATTGTCTTTTAATTCTTTAATTGCCTTACAGCTGTCTGTCCATATAGATTTTACGACAATGAGGTTTTTACAAATAAACTCTGGAATATCTTCGATTTTAGAATCGCAAGCATCGCAATTGTGATCCATTTCTATTCTCTCAGTGAACTATAAATATAGTATAGCAGTTATCCTGCTGGTTTTACCCTCGTCAATCCCGCTATCGAATATCTTACTAACGAATACGGGACTTTCTATCGAGTTGAGGGGGAATTAATCGGCAGTAATCAAGTTCACCTATCCGTGCTAGTGGCGCATCGCGTGCGCCCAAAATATAATATGGATATTTCGACCAAATTGAGATGCAGCCGTCGAGGAAAGTGTAGATAACAATAAAACTGAGCCTCAAGGAGACTCAGTTTCTAGTTTTTTAAGGACGGGAAATTAACGAATGTACTCTTTGAGGATACTATTACGGTTAGGGTGACGCAGTTTCCGCAGGGCCTTGGCTTCTATTTGACGAATGCGCTCGCGAGTGACGTTGAAAATCTGGCCGATTTCTTCGAGTGTTTTCATCCGGCCGTCATCTAAACCGTAGCGCAGCCGCAGCACATCGCGTTCGCGAGGACTAAGGGTATCGAGGACGTTTTCTAAATCCTCGCGTAATAAATTTTTAGAAACTTCATCTTCTGGGGTTTCCCCATCCGCTTCGATAAAGTCTCCTAAACGGGAATCTTCTTCTTTACCGATAGGAGTCTCTAGAGAAATCGGTAATTGGGCAGATTTGGCAATAAAACGGAGTTTTTCGATGGTCATCTCCATCTTGGTGGCGATTTCTTCCTCGGTGGGTTTGCGACGCATTTCCTGAGAAAGAATCTTGGTGGTTTTTTTGATCCGAGAGATGGTTTCGTAGAGGTGGACGGGAAGACGAATGGTGCGGGATTGATCGGCGATCGCACGGGTGATGGCTTGACGAATCCACCAAGTGGCATAGGTGGAGAATTTATAACCCTTTTCGTGGTCGAATTTTTCGGCGGCACGGATCAAACCGAGGGAACCTTCTTGAATTAAATCTTGGAAGGAAAGACCGCGATTCATGTATTTCTTGGCGATCGAAACCACTAAACGCAGGTTCGATTGTACCATTTTTTCCTTAGCGCGACGACCATGGTACAATCGACGCTTAAAGGCCGATAAGTATTCCTTTGATTTCGCCAGCCATTCTTCTACCATGGGAGCCGTTAGCTCCGTCTTACCTAAATAAGCCTTAATATCCGATAATTTCGGTTCTTTTTCCGATTTTTCGGCGATAATTTTTTCGATGCGCTCGAACAAGAAAACCTGTTTTCCCCATTCAGCATCGCTATAGAGGCAAAAATCTTCGCGAATGCGTTCTAATTTCAGTAGATCGGCGATTTTTCTCGCTAATTCGATCTCCTCCTCCGCTCTCAATAACCGAATCCTGCCGATCTCTTGCAGATAAATCCGAATCGAATCTTCTGTATAGGGTTTTTTTCTAGCGGCGTCGCGACGACGAGCGCTGGCAAGGCGGCGGGTTTTTTTGCCATCGTTGCTATCGCTGACTTCTTCTAGCTCTAACTCGATATCCTCATCATCGAAGTCTTCGTCTAGGTCAATCAAATCTAAATCCAATGGCGGCTCGGTAAGGGTTAGTACATCGTGGGCCTGCATCATGCCGTTTTCCTCTTGCTCCTTCTGTGCAAAACTAGAAGATCGAATCTCAATCTAGGTGATACTGAACAAATTTGTGTCTCAAATCCGAGACGGGGAAAGACTTTTCCGATTGTAGCTTTAATTACAACAAATGGGAGAAGATCTTTGCTTAAATTCTCTTGTGTCGATGCGATTTTAGCGACACGGAATGCTGTTTTAGCTCGGTCAACTCATAATCTGGCTCCTGCAAAAATTGGGTAAATGGCTGGAGGACTGGCATCCGATCGCAGGTTTGTCTGCGGTGTTGACCAGATAGCTAACAATCAAAGGAATTATTGGACGGGTTAACTGTTCCCACTGGCAAGGGGAATAGCATCCCTATTGGCCCTTGCTAATTCCTTTAGTCCTTAGCTATTGTATTTAATTCGATCGGATTCTTACGGATAAATTTCATCCCTCATTGCTTTTACGCGAATCTGGTTTTGGTACATTCGCACCATGACCATTAGAGCGCAAACTCATAATATTAACTTAGCAACATTTTAGAAATTTGCGAGACAAATTTAAGATTTTCTCCAATAGCACCGTGGGGTGTGGGGTGTGGGGTGTGGGGTGTGGGCTTCGGCCGTGAGCTCAGCGTTCGACCGAGCTCACGCCGAGGTCCGAACGGGTGTGGGGTGTGGGGAAGTGGGGAAGTGGGGTGGTGGGGTAGTGGGGGAATTTCAACTAAAACCCTAAAACCCTAACACCCTAAAACCCTATCTAGACTTGTAGCATTTCGGGGGTTTTTTCCTTCTGCTGCAGTGCGACGTGGAGACGGTTTAAGGCGCTGACGTAGGCACGAGCGGAGGCGACAATAATATCGGTATCGGCTGCGCGAGCAGAATAGGTGCGTCCTTCGTAACGGAGACGGATAGTCACTTCTCCCAAAGCATCGATTCCCTCGGTAACTTCCCGCACCGAGAAAGAGATTAATTCGTTCGGAATCTGAACCACTCGATCGATCGCTTTGCAGAGAGCATCCACTGGCCCTGTACCAATGGCCGCATCGGATAACTCGCTACCGTCAGGAGTGCGAATCGTCACCGTGGCCGTGGGTCTGGCACTATTTCCACAGGACACTTGTACTAATTCGAGACGGAAGTGATCGGGAACCGTATCGATTTCATCGTTAACAATAGCTTCTAGATCGCGATCGGTGATTTCCTTTTTGCGATCAGCCATTTCTTTAAACTGGATAAAAGCGTTATTAAGTTCCGTTTCCGAAAGCTCAAAACCCAATTCCTGTAACCGAGAGCGAAAAGCGTTGCGGCCAGAGAGTTTACCGAGAACGATCTGATTATTAGTTAAACCGATCGATTCTGCGTCCATAATCTCATAGGTGAGTTTATGTTTTAACACCCCGTCCTGATGGATTCCCGACTCGTGTGCGAAAGCGTTAGCACCGACGATCGCCTTATTCGGTTGCACGATCATGCCGGTAAGATTAGAAACTAAGCGAGAAGTGCGATAGATTTCCTTGGTGTTGATCTTGGTTAAAGGTTCCGTGGACTCTGCTGGACGACCAAGGAAAGGATTAAAATAGGAGCGCCGGACATGAAGGGCCATCACCAATTCTTCTAGGGAAGCATTACCGGCACGCTCACCGATACCATTAATAGTACATTCCAACTGTCGAGCGCCATTTTTAACTGCTTCGAGGAAATTAGCCACCGCTAACCCTAGATCGTCGTGACCATGGACGGAGATAATCGCTTGGTCGATATTGGGGACATTTTCCTTAATACCACGGATTAAAGCCCCAAATTCGCTGGGGGTGGTATAACCGACGGTATCGGGAATATTAACAGTGGTGGCTCCTGCGGCGATCGCTCTTTCGAGGACTTGATAGAGAAATTCCGGATCGCTGCGGCCGGCATCTTCGGGGGAAAATTCCACATCATTAAGGAAAGATTTAGCATAGGCCACCATTTCCGGCACAATCTCAAGAACTTCCTGACGAGTCTTCTTAAGTTTGTATTTGAGGTGGATATCAGATGTGGCTAGGAAGGTGTGAATTCTGGGCTTGGCGGCGGGTCTGAGCGCATCGGCTGCTGATTTAATATCTTTTTGAGTAGTGCGGGCTAATCCGCAAATAATCGGGCTATCAGCTTCGCTGCCGACGCTGGCGGCAATTTTCTGCACCGCATCAAAGTCCCCCGGACTAGCGTGGGGAAAACCTGCTTCAATGACATCAACTCCCAGTCGTGCCAGTGCGCGGGCTATGGTTAGCTTCTCATCCACATTTAAAGCGGCACCCGGGGACTGTTCCCCATCTCGAAGGGTGGTATCGAAGATAATCACACGATCTGGACTGGTATTCATAGTTTTTTTGTACCGTTAACGAACTGGGGAGTTGTTCCTCTGATTATAGCAGCTGATGCCGAGGGGGTTGTTAAGGAAAATTGCGCTGAGAATTTCTCGACTTGCTCGCGCTTTTCCGGCTTGCCCTCTTTTTGGCTACCATAGAGGATATAGATAAATTGGCGAGGGAGTTAACAATGTTTGGCAAACCAGCGAAGGAACCGAACCCACCGGAGGTAAAAGACTTACAGGAGGTGATGTTTTCAATTAAGCAAAATCTCGAACCAGATCAGGATAAAACTGATATTAATCTTGTTGAGACTCCTACTCCAGAGGTGGTTACTGTAGTTGAAAATATTAGTAAAATTCTCTCTCCCTATTTTATCGTTTTGGTGGGTTTATTTCTCTATGATCGGAATAGTTTTATCGGTTTTTTATTAGTTTTTACGGGAGTTCTAGCGATTTTTGGAGTTTCTCTCAAGGATATTAATAAACTCATTGAAGAAGGGAAAAAGTTTTTCCAATCTAAGTAGTTTTATCCTCTAGATATAGCAATTATCTTAATGGTGAGGTAGCAAGTCTCCACTGTTAGGAAACGACTAGAAGGGTGCTTTTTTGAGTGTTCAGTCAGTAAACAGTGAACTGATAACTGAAAACTCACATCTGATAACTGATAACTGATAACTGATAACTGATATAAGATTATGTCTTTAGTTGCATCTTTACTCGATCGAGTATCTCCTCAGAGTTTACAACAATTGCGAGCCAGTGATCGAGCTTGGCAAGCTTTGCGTTTAGAAAATCCGCTTATTCCCACGGTAATTAATCAAAGTCAAGAATCTTTAGGAGAGACGGATTTTGATCTAGTTATTGCGGGGGGAACTTTGGGAATTTTTATCGGGGCTGCTTTACAAACTAGGGGCTGGCGTGTGGCATTATTAGAAAGAGGTATTCTGCGCGGTCGTGAGCAGGAGTGGAATATTTCACGTTTAGAATTAAGCAGTTTTTTAGAGTTAGATTTATTGACCGAAGCTGAATTAAATCAAGCGATAGCGACAGAATATAATCCTGGGAGGGTGGGATTTTATCAAGGTTATGAGCTTTGGGTTAGAGATATTTTAAATATTGGTGTTGATCCAGTTTATTTGCTAGAGACTTTAAAAAATAAGTTTTTGCAAGCGGGAGGAAAGTTATTAGAAAATTCCGGGTTTAGCGGGGGGATTATTCATCCTGACGGGGTAATGGTTAAAACGGGAGAAATGACTTTAAAAACCCGTTTATTAATCGATGCCATGGGTCATTTTTCGCCAATTGCAAAACAGGCCAGAAAAGGAGAAAAACCCGATGGAGTTTGTTTAGTGGTGGGTAGTTGCGGTCAGGGTTTTCCCAGTAATGAAACTGGTGATTTGATTTATTCTTTTACCCCAATCTTGCACCAATGTCAATACTTTTGGGAAGCATTTCCCGCTAGGGATGGTCGGACAACTTATTTATTTACCTATCTTGATACTCATCCCGATCGCTTTAGTTTAGAATTTTTGATGGAGGAGTATTTAAGATTACTGCCGGAGTATCAAAAGGTGGATTTAGAAGCGGTAAACTTTCAGCGTTTTCTAGCGGGTTTTTTCCCTGCCTATCGTCAAAGTCCTTTAAAGATGCCCTGGTCAAGAATTCTGGCAGTGGGAGATAGTAGTGGTAGTCAATCTCCGGTCAGTTTTGGTGGTTTTGGGGCAATGGTTAGGCATTTAAAAAGGCTAACTTTCGCCATTGAGGAAGCTTTACAAATCGATGCTTTAAACCGAGAAGATTTAGCCCTTTTACAACCCTATCAACCAAATATATCGGTAACGTGGCTATTTCAAAAAACCATGAGTGTCCAGATGTCTGCTAACCCTAATCCCAATCAAATTAATGACTTAATGAGTGGAGTTTTTCGGGTAATGAATAAGTTGGGAGATGAGGTATTAAAACCGTTTTTACAGGATGTGGTGCAGTTTTCTTCCCTCTCAAAAACTTTGCCTTTGGTTAATCCTCAATTAGTTTTACCGATGATTCCGCAAGTAGGTATCAGTCCTTTTATTGATTGGACAGGACATTATTTTAATTTAGCTTTGTATAGTGGTTTATATCCCTTAGCAACCAGCTTAAAACCTGTTTTAGAAAAGTTACCCGACAAGCAAAAATATCTTTACCATCGTTATTTGGATAGTTGGAAATATGGCTCTGGGGGAGATTTTATCAGTAATCAGTGATCAGTGATCAGTAAACAGTGAACAGTGAACTGATTACTGATAGGGTGCATCTCTTATTGGTGACATTCTCTCACATATTGGTGAGCAGCAGAAGTTATTCCAAGAGGGCGAATGCAATTCGCCCCTACAATAATATTATCGCGTCAATGGTAGGGGCGCACTGCGTGCGCCCAAATGTAATATAGATATTTCTACAAAATTGAGATGCACCCCATCTGATAACTGATAACTGATAACTGATAACTGATTTAATCTTTATCTTGAAAAAATTGTTGATCGAGATAATTAACTTTAGCATAGGGTTCTAAAGCGGAGAGAATTTGTCGGCCATAACTGCGAGCATTGACACGATTATCAAGAACAGCCACACAACCCTGACACTCCCGGAGAGACTGAACAGATTTCTGAATTTCCCTCACTGCTGTGGGTAAAAGATAGGCACGAAACCAGTCGAGATGTTGTCGTTTATAGTAAGCAATTTTGCCAGCAACAAGAGGATTTTCGGGGGAAGGTAAGGGTAAAGTAGCGATAATTAATAAACTGGGAGTCGGAAATTTTTCTTGATGGGTTTGCCAGAATTGCCAACCAGAAACCAGAATAGTATTACTATTAATCCCAGTTTTTTCCACTTGTACTCGCGAACCGTAATCGGCTGCGATTTGGGTGGCAATTTGTGCTTTGAGGGGAACATCTTCAATCAGAATTACTATCGGTTGTTCACTGGTATGATTAGCACTAACTAATTCCCGCACTTGCTTTAATAACATCGGTTGAAATTCGGGGGTATTGGGGGCGCTGATGCGATCGGGCAGATATAAATGAATATATGCACTTTCGCGATCGGCTGCAAACTTTAGAGTTAAAATTTCTCCGATACCTTGATTTTGACGGTATAAATTAGCGGATTTTTCGCTATCTAAAAAACTGCCGATTAAAACAAAGGGTTGCTGCTGCCAAATCGGTTTGAGAAAACTAGCCACCTCTAAAGGACTGATTTTTAGGGTAAATTCTTCTCGCTCTCGATCTACTGATGTCCAGAGGAGATAATTATGCTCGGGGATTTTTGCCGCTAAAAGTTGCCAAACAGAATCAGTGGTTAAGTCTTGATGTAAGCGTTGCAGGAGAGCAATTATATATTCTTTTTCCTTGGCATCAATAAGATAGCAATTATAGGGATTAATGGGATGACCAAGAATACTTTGGCTAAGTTGTGCTTTAATTAAGTCTATAAACTCTCTATGCTGGGGATATGCTGACCCTAAAGCAGACCATTGTTCGGGAGTAATGGTGACGGTGAGATGATCGACTAGACAAGTTTCTAAATCTTCGGCTCGATCGATTATAGTGGCGATATTCTGGGGAAAATGACCGAGATTGCCCAATTTATCCTCTAACCATTGTTGGGGTGTGGTGAGGAGTAAACCGGTAAAATTAGCCGGAAAGCGATCGCTTTTGAGGATATCTCGCTGAGTTTGTAACCATGCTTGCAGATGGGGGATTTCCACTTCTAACAGTAGGTTTACTTCCGACTCTGGGGCAACAATCAGAACAGGTGTATTACCCAAAAGAGCCGGGGTGAGATAACTGAGACAATAACGGGTGAGAGTAGTTCCAGTTTGTATGAGAGAGGACCGTTTTAAGCGTAAAGCTCTAGCCACCAGTCGCCCCATAGTGAGATGATGAGACCAGTAAAAGCGTCCTTGTTCGCGTAAAAAAGCGCGTAGGGAAGAATGAACCGCTGCTTCTAATAAAACCATCTCATCTCAGTTATTGGTTATCAGTGGGAAGGGAGAGGTTTACAAGTGATCTTTCATCAGTCAAACCCACCCCCGCGAGTTTACTGTGGATACTTTAAGTTTATGGTGTCCCATCTGCTTTTTACTTGCGACTTGGTGTGAGATGATCTAGAAATGTCTATTTTATGAGAAGGATAAAGAAAAGTAATGGCAGAAATTCAGTTTTCCCGGGGGTTAAAAGAACCAGTTGTTCCCGATATCCGCTTAAGTCGCACTAAAACGGGAGAGAAGGGATCGGCAAAATTTTATTTTGATCAACCGACTATCCTCGGAGATCAACAAACCGAGGAAATCACGGGGATGTATCTCGTCGATGAAGAAGGAGAAATCGTCACCAGGGAAGTAAAAGGCAAATTCATCAACGGTAAACCCACGGCGATCGAAGCTACGGTTATTTTTAATTCTCCCGCAGAGTGGGATCGTTTTATGCGTTTTATGGAACGTTACGGTAGCGAAAACGGTCTAGAATTTACTAAATCTTCCTGATTTTACCCTTAGCTTCTGGCAATTTGTCAAAAAACCCGCATTCAGGATCGATGCGGGTAGAAGTGAAAAATCAGAGGAAAAACCTATTTAACTCCCAACAATTCCACATCGAAAAGTAAAGTCGCGTTGGGAGGAATCACCCCACCGGCACCCCGCGCACCATAACCCAATTCTGGGGGGATAATTAAGGTACGCTGTCCACCGACTTTCATCGATGCGACTCCTTCATCCCATCCTTTGATCACTTGACCAACTCCAATGGTAAAGGTAAAAGGTTGATTGCGATCCTTAGAACTATCGAATTTTTTGCCGTCTGTCAGGGTTCCCGTGTAGTGAACAGTCACTTTTTGACCTTTTTGGGGAGTTTCTCCAGTTCCTTCCACGATATCGATGTATTTTAGTCCCGAATCGGTGGTAACTGCTTGATCTAAATCCATGGAGATGATTTCCTTATTAATAGTTTGAGTGATAGGGGGTGGATTGGTTTCTGCGGCGATCGCATTGGCTTTTTCCCCTCCACCAAAGAGGGAAGCAACGATTAAAAATAAGCCACAAACCGCAATGATAGCAAAACTGAGCAAGATTTCGCGCATTGATTTCATAGTTCCCTAACGCCAGAGTTTATTCTCTAAGTCTCTCACCTGTCGTTCTAATCTATCAATCCTTCCCCGCAGTTCGTCCATTTCCGATTGTCGGGGAACCCCTAAATCCTGCAAAATCTGGCGAATATAGCGTTCTAAGTTATTCTCGAAGTTTCCCTGTTCGGACTTCATCTGTGTCATCAGATCATCGACAAAGTTTTTAGCCTGATCGGAATTGATTTTACCGTCTTTTACTAATTCATCGCTCACTTCTTTGATCTTTTCTGCCACCATGGAAGTAGTGCCAATACCCATCAGCAGCAATTGTTTAATCCAGTCGCTATTATCCATTGTTTTCACACTTTTCAAGGAGACGGGGATAAAAATATCCCTATTCCATTATGGACTTTTGCGGCGGTAACGGCAGAGCGATCGAGCAGATAACCCCCTAAGGTTATTCCAGTGGAACTACCCCCATCTAGGTTTAAACCGTCTGTTGCCGCCATTAACAGCAAAATTCGAGCTAATTCGCCTAAAGTTGCCCCCCTTCCCCCGACGCGATTATGGATAGCAACTAGCAGAATTTTTCCTTCTCGGCTAACTGCGATCGCACTGCGGGAAGCTTGTTGATTTTGGAATGCCGGACTAAATTTTTCAGCATTTCCATCCAAAACTATGCGCCCATTCTGCAATAATAGGGGGCCAGCACCTAAAATCTGAGGATAATTGGCAAAATCCCTCGGTAGGGTGACGCTATCGAGGTTGACTGTCTCACCAATATTTAAATTAATATCTGTCTTTCGGCAGATGACTAAATAGCCATTTTCTGGTATGTCTATACTATCCTGTGGCAAAAGATTATTTAATTTCTCCGTCACGCGATCGCCTTGGACGACTAACCCAGTTTCCCGCTCGGTGAGGGGATGATAATTACTTCCCCAATCGCGAGTATAACGACTGCAGCCGGCTGCCACAAAGGCACTATTTAACTGGGTTAGGGGAAAACGTTGTCCGGTGGCAGTAATGAGAGTTTCCTCTAAACTCAGGCGATCGATCCTGATTTTACCACGATTATCCCATGCGATCGCTCCTCGGTTTAAAATTGGTCCAGATAACCATTTGCCATCCACACGAATTGCTCCCAAAGGTAACTGATTATTACGATTAAAAAAGCCGCCATTAATCATCGCTACTGCGTTACTTTCGCTATTAATCGTGATCAGGGGATTAGTGCCGCGCATTGAGGTGGAATTAGCGGTAATTGGTTTAATAGTTATCTGAGGATTTCTAGGATCGATTTCTAACCAAGTCACGGGAAACCAATCTTTGTCTAACTGGATATATTTTTGATTCCAGATTAACCCTGGTTGCCAAACAATGCGCTTTTCATCCATAGCATCGGGACGAGAATCAATGATAATTCGGGGAGGATTATCCACACTGCTGATCTGTAATCCGTAGGCAGTGGGAAGGTTAATTTTTAAACGACTGATCACCCCATTATTTTCTAAGGAAGTGATCTGAGTGGGTAAGTTATTATTAGAGTTACCTAGATCATCTTCATCGTTATTTTGATTACTGTTGCTGATAGTTTGGGGTTGAAACCTAGAGACGAGCGATTGCTGGGCATTTCCTTCTAGGGTAATCACTGCCTGATTTTTTGCCTGACTAACTTGCCAAAAGGTCGGGCGATCGAGTTGAATAATAATCCTTTGTACTGCTCCATAATTTTCTAGCTGAATATCTTGAATCTGAGGAGCAGGAAAGTTAATATTTAAACTATCGCCATTAATAGTGGTTGTTGCCCCCATTTTTAGTAAAATATCCGTAACGTCCAGCCAGCGATCGGAACCGATGAAATTAGCCGATAAAGTTTGTAAATTAAACCAGCTTATCGGTTGCTTTTTTGGATCATTTGTGCTAAGAAAATCCATGCCAAATAATTGTCTTGCTCCCGTGTCACCCATGGCGATTCTGGTACTATTTGCTGCTGTCCACTGTCGCCAAGAAACGGGCAAAGAACGACCATTAAGAATAATTGTTCGTCCCTGTTGCTGGTTTGATAAATCCCTAGCAGCTAAAGTTATTGGTGATCTGTGATCGGCTAAAGATATAGCTGGACTGCCGATAATTATCAAGGAAGTTACCGTTAAACAGATAGATGATAAAGTCAGGTAATTTAACTGCATAATTATCCCCCTAAATCACCTGAGTTAAGATGATAAAGAGCAATGATTTTTTCCGTGACTTCTGTAATAGTGAGATGATCGGTATTAACTTCGATCGCATCTGTGGCTTTTCGCAGGGGTGCTAGGGAGCGATTACTATCCAAATAATCCCTTTTTTCAATCTCTTGGGTTAATTCTGCGAGACTAATACCTCCATTTCCCTGCGCTTCTAAGTCTTTTAATCTCCTTCTCGCTCTTTCTTCGGATGTCGCTGTCAAGAAAATCTTTAATTCCGCTTCTGGGAAAACATTAGTACCAATATCCCGACCTTCCACAACTATTCCCCCCGACATTCCCATCTGTCTTTGCAGGGTGACTAACTGTTGTCTCACCGCTTTTTGAGCGGCAATTCTGGACACTTGCGAGGTAATTGCGGGAGAGCGAATCTCTAAAGTCACATCCTGCCCGTTAATCTTCACTATAGTCACATTTTCGGGACTATCGGCCGGGATTATTTCTATCTTCGCTAAAGATAATAACTCGGCGATGGCCGCTTCTGCGGACAAATCCAGACCGGAATTCACCACTAACCATGTCACCGCGCGATACATCGCACCGGTATCGAGATAGGTTAACCCCAATTTTTCCGCTACTAAGCGCGTTACCGTCGATTTTCCTGCTCCAGCAGGTCCATCAATAGCGATAACTGCCCGACGTTGACGCAAGATAATATTATCAATTAAACGGGTTTGACCGATCAATCCGGCGATCGCTAATAGTCCCCCTGTCTCGATCTGCTCGATCGGTTGTAAACTCTGGGGATGGACTAAATCCAGATACTGAGGGCGAAATTCTGGCACTCTGTCGAGATTTTTTTGCACAATAGCCAGTAGTTTTTCCCTTTGTCTTTCCCCTAAACGAAAACTTTCGAGGGCTAATTGCAAACTTTGGGCGATAATTGTCGCTTTTTCCCTTTCTGTCGCCGATAGATACTGATTGCGAGAACTAACTGCTAATCCCGATGTTTCTCGCACTGTAGCACAAGCGCGAATCTCGATCGCTAAATTTAAATCCCTGACTAATTGCCGGATAATCGCTAACTGTTGGGCATCCTTTTCGCCAAAATAGGCGATCGTCGGTGCAATAATATTAAACAACCGCGTGACAATTGTGGCTACTCCCTGAAAATGTCCCGGACGAAAAGCACCACATAACCCGCTAGTCAGAGAAATCGGGGAAACAACTGCGGTTATCTCCTCAGAATCACCAATTCCTAAAGTTTCCGCACTGGGAGCAAAAATAGCAGCAACTCCCAAAGATTCACACAATTGGCGATCGCTGTCAAGGCTGCGGGGATAGCGAGAAAAATCCTCTGTGGGGCCAAATTGTAGAGGATTAACAAAAATACTGACCACAGTTACCTCCGCTTCCGTCACTGCGCGTCGAATTAGACTAGCATGACCTTTATGGAGAGCGCCCATGGTTGGCACGAGGGCAATACTGCGATCATGGCGATAATCAGCCAAAAAAGTGCGTAAACCGGGGATTGTTGTGAATATTTGCACAGGGTTCACTCCTTTAATAGCCTATTCCACTACTATTCGCCAGGGGATGCTGCCCGATGATCGATTCGGCTGCTTCCGGGGAATCGGCTTTAAATAATAACATCCCATCGCCTCTTTCTGTCCAATGATTCCCTTTTTGCCTCCTGTCCTGACTTGAAAGAGGGTGTAGGGTGTGGGGTGTAGGGAAAGAAACCTCTTTCATCTGTGGGGGTGAAAATTTTTTCATCGGGACTGACTTGATTAAACGCTGCATATATGCTTGTTTAACAAACCAGGGCATAATTTTTTTCAGGACAATGACCGGTAAGCAACCCGACAATTATATAGATTAATGGCAAAAAAGACTTGACAAAATCCCTCGATTTGACTTATACTTTCTAGTATAATGGGAATCCGTGCCGAAATATATATAAGCCTTTTTAGTTCCGCTATAAGTTTGTCCGAGAAGCAATCGAGAAAACCATAAATGGGTCATTGAAGGAGCCTTATGCCAGAATCTAAATATGAGATTATTTCAGTTAAAGTTAAAGAAAATGTCACCATGTTAGTGGAAGCGAGAAGTTTCGGTGGTGAACGGGAAGTATCCGATCAAATATTTGACTTTCAAAGTGTGGCTGATACAATTGAGGCAGTTACTGAATCGATCGCTGCTACGATAAGTAAAGTGCAGCCCAAAAAGGCCACCGTAGAATTTGGGGTAGAAGTCAGGGTAAAATCTGGTAAACTAACCGCTTTAATTGTGGAAGGTGAAGGAAAGGGAAATTTAAAAATTACCCTAGAATGGGGAGGATAAATTGATTAAATGCTTACCCCGGAATCTCTACCTCCGTACACTGTCAGGTTAAAGTTAATCGATGCGTCAGGAACAGGCTTTTTTGTGGGACAAGGGTTAATTTTGACCTGTCTTCATGTGGTAAAAGATGCGCGGGATAATAACGAGACTATCGAGATAATTTGGCAAGGTCAAATTTCTGGGGCTAAAATTATCGACTTACCGAATCTAGACGGGATCGATCTGGCTCTTTTACAATTAAACTCGTCTTTAGATCACAAATATGTCGATTTTGATCACGATTTACAATTAACAGATAAATTATACACTTTCGGCTATACCAACGATTATCCGAACGGTGATCCTAGTGACTTTGAGTATATAGGTTTAACGGGGGATGAAAACCCCCTAATCAAGTTTAAATTAGGGCAAGTACAACCCGGTTTTAGTGGTTCACCTCTGTTAAATTTACGCACGGGGAAAGTGTGCGGAGTGGTGAATATAACCAGAGATGAGTACAGTGATTTAGGAGGAAGAGCGATTCCAGTTCAGACTATTTTTAAATATTTTCCGCAATTACAACCCCAAAAAAATGCCCATAATCCTTTTAAACCCACTTCCGGAGGTATTAAAGAAATTCAGCAGATTTTTGGCCGAGAACAAGAAATTAAAGATATTTTTGAGGTTTTAAATTCCGGCAGTAGTGCTGCTATTATCGGGGAAAGGGGAACGGGAAAAACCACCCTGCTTTGGGGAATTTACCATCAAGCAAGGGAGTATTTACTTAGTCATC
Source organism: Microcystis sp. M144S2 (assembly GCF_020246065.1). Taxonomy (NCBI): domain Bacteria; kingdom Bacillati; phylum Cyanobacteriota; class Cyanophyceae; order Chroococcales; family Microcystaceae; genus Microcystis; species Microcystis sp. M144S2. Next base: position 44,639 of record NZ_JADBTR010000031.1, on the reverse strand, counting down.
GACAACCCTTGTATTTAAACTTAGAAGGATTAGCAGGAGATAAGGATTTTTATTATGAATTATGTCATCAGATTGGTATAGCTGCGAATTACGATAAACCGCTCAAAGGAACTAGATTAACTAGGGAATTAGAAAAACACAAAATCCTGTTATTATTGGATGTGGTAGATAATATGACTCAAAAATATTTCAGCTATCAGCTTAGAAGTCAATTAAGAGAGTTGGCCAATCGTCCCGATCCACCTTTAAGATTAGTAGTAGCGGCTAATCGTTCCCTTGATGTTTTATTTCCTGATAACAAAGGAGGTGATTCACCTTTCGAGGGAATTTGTCAACAATTTCCGATTAAATTATGGGATGAAGCTAAAATTAAAGAGTTTATTAGTCATCGTCTAAGTCAAACTGGAGTGACTTTTACTGAGGAGGAAATAAGTTCTCTTGTTAGCCAAAGTCAAGGAAAGCCGCGAGAGGTGATGCAAAATTGTTTTAAACTTTATCAAACCAAAGTCAATAACTCAGCATCCCGAACTTAGGTTATAACTAAACAATAAGTTGATTTAATTTTGGGTTTGATCCTACCTTGATAAGGGGGGTTTGATCCCCCCTGCCCCCCTTGATAAGGGGGGTTTGATCCTACCTTGAGTAACACCTAACTACTTAATAAACCATCACCGGGTAAATAGCTAGAGATAGAAATTATGAAGGAAAGCACCGTCCCCAGAATTAATCTCGCTCCTAAACTCAAACGCGATTTATCTTTATGGAATCCTTTTGATTATCTTTTGCTGTTGTACTGGGTGTTTTATTTTCCCCAAGCAGTGCGCTGGTATGTGGAAACGAGAGGCGGCGGCGATAAATTAAAAGAACAGAAAACATGGCGCAATAGAATGCAATTTCTCCGCGACCATCGCGTACAATTGCGTCTAGGGATTCAGGGTCTTCTCTTAACTGTAATTACCCCTCTAATTATCTGTAGCATAGCGGCAAATTTAGGACTTTCTGTTGATTGGGTGCGCGTGGGGTACGGCGTAGTGTACGGCGTGGTGTTCGGCGTGGTGTTCGGCGTCGTGTCCGGCGTGGTGTTGGGCGTGGTGTCCGGCGTGGTGTCCGGCGTGGTGTTCGGCGTGGTGTCCGGCGTGGTGTCCGGCGTGGGGTTCGGCGTGGCGTTGGGCGTGTGGTTCGGCGTGGGGTTGGGCGTGGGGCCCGGCGTGGTGTACGGCGTGGTGTACGGCGTGGGGTGGAGTGTGGTGTTCGGCGTGTTGAACGGCGTGGTGTGGTGCGTGAGGTCCGGCGTGGTGTCCGGCGTGGGGTCCGTCGTGGGGTTTATATTCGCCTTTTTCCGTCCTGATAATTGGCTAATCGGGCTTTTGGCCGGTCCCCAAGGGCGACTTTTTCCCCGTATTACCCTTCTACCGCTGCCGGGGTTAACCTCGACTCTACAACAATGGTTACAGCAAGACTGGGAAACGGCTATTAATAACCTCAATCAATACTTTCGGTACAGCTGCCAGTTTATTCCTGTCCTTGTCGCCGTTAACCGCGTTTTATCGCAATTCCCAGAGGCAGAAATTATCTATCGCGTCTCCCGTCTGGCAGAAAATCCCTCCGATTGGCAATTGTTAAAATATGCGTCGGCGAAACTGTTTTCTTTTCCTGACAGCAAAATCCGTCTCGATACCCCTGCTCGCGCCGCCGCCGCCGGTTTTTGGTATCTTCACCAACAGGACACCGAAAAAGCCGAAAAAGCCTTTGCTGTGGTACGTTCCCTCGCCTACGGGGAAGAAATGTATAGCCTCGCCCAAACTTTACACCGATTTAGTCAGGCAGCAACTCTCGATGGTATCGCTTCCCTGAAAGTTGCCCCCATTGCCCCAGAACCTTCATTACGTCCGCAAACTTGGCAAGCTATCAGCAGTTTAAATCTAGTTATCACAGAAATGGCTTTAGTCCAGAGAAGTTACTCCCAACAGACCAGATCCCTCGCTCTTAATCGGATTATCGGGGAATTAAGGGATATAACCGACCAACAGGCGGCTACTTTACCCCAAGCAGAAAAAGAATTAATCCTTTCTATCGCCGAAAAATGGGCAGAAATTAGCACATCCATCGCGGGAACGGTGGGAACGGTAACTATTACCCAACCGATTCCTAATCCCTACATTATCGGTGATCCGGTGATCGGTAAACGCTTTGTTGGTCGTGGGGATATCCTGCGGGAACTTCAGTCAATGTGGTCCGGAGATAACCTATCCTCCGTAGTTCTCTATGGTCATCGTCGCATGGGTAAAACTTCGATTCTACGCAATCTGGAGGCATATCTTCCACCAAATGTGTCGGTTATCTACATTAATTTACAGCGCTTGGCCACAGTAACCAGCCTAGCCGAAGTTCTCCTGACTATGGCTGAGGAAATCGCCCAAACTTTGGCAATTGATGCCCCAGAAGAGGAAAAAATCTCCCAACATCCAGAAATGTATTTTAATCGTTATTTAGACCGTCTGATGCGCCAGATTCTGCCGGAAAAAGCTAAAACTGGTTTAATTATTGCCCTCGATGAGTTCGAGATAATTGAGGATTTAATCGAAGCGAATACCCTCCCCCGGAATTTCCTCGGCTATCTGCGTTCCCTTGTCCAGAGTAGTCCGCGTCTAGCTTTTGTTTTTGCCGGATTACATACCCTAGAGGAGATGACTGCCGATTATTTTCATCCTTTTTTTGGCAGTGTTTACCCGATTCCAGTTAGTTTCCTCTCTCCTGAGTCCACTCGCGTTATCCTCGCTAATCCCGTTGGGGAAGACGAGGATTTTCCCCTAGACTATACCCCATCCGCTTTGGACAAAATTTATCAACTTACCCACGGTCAACCCTATTTAGTACAACTGATCGGCTTTCATCTGGTACGTTTTTATAATAAACAGGTCTTTGAGTTGCAACGTCCCCAAGATATTCGTTTTCAGGTGGAAGATGTGGAAAAAGCCATCGATGCTGAGTTTTTCCAAAGGGGGAATTATTATTTTACGGGTGTCTGGAAACAGGCTAAACAAGATGCGGCCGGACAACAGGAAATTTTAATAGTTCTTTCTCCCCATCTGCAAGGATTAACCCGGGCAGATTTACTGTCCAGCACTGGACTAACTGCCACAACTCTCGACCGGGCCCTAAAAACCCTTGAAAATCATCATGTCATCGAATGCCAAGACTGCCGTTATCGGATTGCTGTGGAATTATTCCGTCGTTGGGTATCGGAAACAATGGCCTAAGGGACTTGCGCTTTAATAATGTACCTTTTGGGCGAACGCAGTTCGCCCCTACATTAATGTACCTTTTGGGCGAACGCAGTTCGCCCCTACATTGTGGACAAAATCCGTTACTGTAGGGGCGCAAAGCTTGCGCCCTCCGATCGGTTGGGATATTGTTCCCACGCAGGTCCCTAAATTCTTTTGTTATATTTTTGGCTAATATTTTAGCCCCAAATAGGGGGGTTACAGGGCAGCACGGATTCCCACTATAACAAAATAATAGAACAAATCTGGGAATTTGTCAAGGCCTTGGCAATTTTCCGGTTAAAATTGTTTGTTGAGATGGGGTAAGGGGCAAGACCCGCCAGGCCCCGACGAAAAACTTTAGTATAATCAAGAACACTGAGTATTTATTAGCTTTTCTGTCTAAGATTGATGTTAAAGGCTGTTCTGTTCGATTTTAATGGGGTGATCATCAATGATGAACCGATCCATCAAGAGTTAATCAATGAAATCTTGCTCGGGGAAAATTTACTGCCCCTAGGGTCGGAATTTGCGGAGTTATGTCTGGGAAGAAGCGATCGCGTCTGTTTGCGTAATGTTCTCACCCGTCGCGGTCGTCAAGTGACCGAGGAGTATCTGACCAAGTTAATTAACAAAAAAACCAGTTTATACCGAGAAAGATTAGAAAAATTAGAGAAACTTCCTATTTATGAAGAGATATACTCTTTTTTAAAACGGGTTAAGGCCAGGGATCTACAAATCGGTTTGGTGACGGGAGCAATACGCTCGGAAGTAGAATCGATCTTGCAACAGACGGGCCTTGGGGATTACTTTAGTGTCATTGTCACCGGGGATGAGATCAGCACCAGTAAACCCCAACCGGATGGTTATTTACTGGCCGTAGAAAGATTCAATCGTTGGAATTTTAATCTGCAATTGCAACCCTGGGAATGTCTGGTGATTGAAGATACTTTTGCTGGTTGCGAAGCGGCAAAAAGAGCGGGAATGCAGGTGGTGGGAATCGCTCATACCTACCCCTTCCATTTTATGCAGAGAGTGTCCAACTGGGCGATCGATAATTTCTCCCAACTAGACCTCGATCGCGTGGAAGAAACTTTTAGCCAAATCGGGGATAAAAAGGAGCGATCAGGATTTTTAGGCGATCTATGACCATCTAGAGGCGATTCACAAGCTGAAAATCCCTACTTGTAAAAATCGGCAATTCGTGTTATGCTAAGGAAAGTGCTAAGAAAATGCGGGTGTAGTTTAGTGGTAAAACCCTAGCCTTCCAAGCTAATGATAGGGGTTCGATTCCCCTCACCCGCTTAAGTTGTTGTGCAGTGATAGATTATCTGTCGTCTGATGGATAAGGGTTTTTGGCTATTGTAGTAAATATGTATGGGAGAAGTTTAGATCTGTTCATGTCGCGGCAGCGGAGGAGTTACGGCCGATTTCAGAAATCTTAGAGGAGTTGGAAGTATTAAAAAAATTTTGAGCCGGTTCGGCTAGGATAGTGAAAGAATACCGAGAGGACGTGAGCATGACACCAACAACCACGAAAACGCTCTACGATACCGATTTCGCTCTCTGGATCGACGAAACAGTAGATCGATTAAAAGCCGGAGATTTCGCTGCGATCGATCTGGACAATTTAATCGAGGAGGTGGAATCCTTGGGAATTGGTCAGCGTAAATCGGTTCATAGTTTTCTGGTTCGTTTACTGGAGCATCTCTTAAAACGGTGTTATGTCGCTCTCCCGGATTGTTATCGGGGATGGGAGGTCGAGATCCGGAATTTTCGCAACGAGTTAAAAAAAGAGTTTAAATACTCACCGAGTTTAAAAAGCTTTCTAGTCGAGATCTTTGGGGAATCCTACGGGGAAGCGTTGGAGTCGGTGCGCGAGGATTATCCTGATACAGATTTTCCTGATGTTTGGCCTTTTGCGAAGGATGTGGATACTCTGTTAACTGAAAAGTTTTGGCAAGAGAGGAAATAACTATCCTAATTACCGGATCAGACTTACCGAACCACTCGCGAAGACAAAAAAATCTCACTGGATAAAACCCCACACCCTAACCCTACCAAAAAACTTTTTCAGCAGACCCTACTTAATCTGTCTAATAAAGTTGTTAAGTATTGCCCTTATCGATCGAGATCGGGTTAGCTTGGAGATAGCAGTGAGCATTCAGCTTTAAACACTTAATAACTGCTAACCGAATCATTGATAAGGGGGTTTTTTCATGGCTTTTAGCCGTTCTAGCGGTATTTTGCTTCATCCCACCAGTCACCCCGGTCGTTACGGGATTGGAGAACTAGGTAGGGAAGCCTATCAATTTATCGATTTTTTGGCTCAAAGTGGTCAAAAACTCTGGCAAATTCTCCCTTTAGGCCCCACAGGGTACGGTAACTCTCCCTACATGAGTTTTAGCGCCATTGCCGGCAATCATCTTCTGATTAGTCTCGATCTTCTTCGGGAGAAAAACCTGCTTAGTGACGCAGATTTCGAGGATATTCCCGATTTTCCCCTCGATCAAGTGGATTTTGATAAATTGATCGCTTGGAAAATTCCCCTACTTAGAAAGGCGGCGAGCAATTTTGTCAAGGGTTCTGACACAATTCTTTACAAACAGTTTGCCGGCTTTTGTGCTGGCAATGCCGATTGGTTAGAGGATTACGCCCTATTTATGGCTTTATCCCACGCTTACCAGGGTAAAGCATGGATGGAATGGCCGACAGAAATTCGCGAACGTCATTGGGGTGCGTTGGAAACACCGAAACAGGAGTTACAAGAGGAGATTTTTCTGCACAAATTCCTGCAATTTGAGTTTTTTGAGCAGTGGTTAGCCCTAAAACGCTATGCTAACTCCCTCGGTATCGAGATTATCGGTGATATCCCCATTTATGTCTCCCATAATAGTGCCGATGTTTGGGCAAATCCGCAGGTTTTCCGACTGGATCCGCAAACCGGTAATCCCTTGGAAGTGGCGGGGGTTCCCCCGGATTATTTCTCAGAAACGGGGCAATTATGGGGAAATCCTCTTTATAACTGGGATTATCTCAAAAATACGGGCTTTGAATGGTGGGTACGTCGTTTAAAAGCGGTTCTTTCCCTAGTCGATATCATCCGTATCGATCATTTTCGCGGATTAGAAGCCTATTGGGCGGTGGCTTTCGGCCAGGAAAACGCTATTAATGGTCGTTGGCTCAAGGCCCCGGGTTATGATCTCTTTAATACTATTGGCGCTCGTTTAGGTAAATTGCCGATTATTGCCGAAGATTTGGGCGATATCGACCAAGCAGTTCTAGATTTTCGCGATCACTTTGCCTTCCCCGGGATGAAGATTCTCCACTTTGCTTTTGGGGGTGACGCGGGTAATCCCTATCTTCCTTTCAACGTCGAACGCAACTGTGTGATTTATACCGGCACTCACGATAATAATACCACTGTGGGCTGGTTTCAGGATAACGCCAATGACTACGAAAAAGCGCGACTATATCAATATCTTGGCGCTCCCAGTGGTCAGGGAGTGGCTTGGGATCTGATTCGACTGGCCTATAGTTCCGTGGCTAATCAGGCGATCGTACCGTTACAGGATGTGTTAGGTTTAGGATCGGATGCGCGGATGAATACCCCCAGTGTCGCAGAAGGGAATTGGTCATGGCGCTATCGTCAGGAAGCTTTAACCGGAGAATATAGCGAGAGATTGCGGGATTTAGTCAATCTTTTTGGCAGAAATCGTTAAATAGCGTTTGCGGCAAAAAGCTTTTCCTGGGGGCAGGGTGTGGGGTGTGGGGTGTGGGGTGTGGGGTTTTACCGATTTTGAGGTAGTCAATTACCTAATTTTCAGGGAAAAAGTACCTGAATTTTCCCCCCGATCCCCGCAACGGCTGGCACTTTTTGAGGAAAAAAAAGTCTAAAAGTCTTATCCAACAAGGTTTTTAGATTTATTCAGCAGACCTTAAATCTCAACCCTTTTGTCGAGACGTTACCCCTAACGTCTCTTTTTGTCCGGTTAATGTGGGTGAGAATTTTTTAGCAATCTTTGCCGGATGCGATCGAGATTTTCTCGACTATTGACGGGTAAATGGGGTAGGGGTAATTCTAAATTGGGCCAATTACTCAAATCATGGCAGGGACAGGATAAACCCGACTGGCCCAGCACTTCAATTGGTACGGGTATAGTACAACGAGCGCAGGGATGAAATTCCCATTGAGGGGAAAGTAAGTCTCGGATAGTTTGTTGAGTACCTTCTAGGTAACAATCGCCACTTTGAGGATCAAGCATTTTTTGCCAACAATCCTCAAACTCCGACGAATAGCGATCAGCATTGAAAATTGGCAGCGGAAATAGCATAGCTTGGTTTTTGGGACAAATAACTTTTTTTCCCAATTGAAACCAATGGGCGAGATATTTTTTAACGGCGGAGGTGTCTGACATATAGTTAGGTGTGGAGGCTGCCCTGATTATTGCTCTTACCATCAATCCTAGCGTTAACTTCTGGTGTCGGACAGGTCTTAGGATGATTGATGATCGAGTTTAATAATTATTTTAGTAACTGAGCATCGGGAGCTAGATTAATCCCAATAAACTCACCATTAAAGCTTTTTGGGCGTGCATCCGATTTTCCGCTTGTTCCCAGACTTTTGATTGTACACCCTCGATCGCCCCGTCGGTAATTTCTTCGCCCCGGTGAGCAGGTAAACAATGGAGAATAATCGCGTCTTTGTCAGCGTGACTCATTAGCTGTTCATTGACTTGGTAGGGCTGAAAAACGGGAATTCGGGCATCAGCGAGGCTTTCCTGTCCCATACTCGCCCAGACATCAGTATAAACCACCTGAGAGTCTTTTACAGCAGTAACGGGATCGTCGGTAATTAAGATTTTACTACCGGTTTTCTCGCCAATAGCCTGGGCGCTGGCGACAATTTCCCCATCCGGTTGATAGTTTGCGGGGGAGGCAACCCGCACATTTAACCCCATCAAAGCACCACCCAAGAGGAGAGAATTAGCGACATTATTACCATCCCCCACATAGGTGAGGTTAATTCCCCTTAAAGTCTGAAAAGTCTCTTGGATAGTCTGTAAATCGGCTAATATCTGGCAGGGATGTTCTAAATCCGTTAAAGCGTTGATAATCGGGATGCGCGAGTAATTGGCAAAAGCTTCTAAATCCTCTTGTTTAAAGGTGCGAACCGCGAGAATATCGAGATAGCGATCGAGTACCCGGGCTGTATCGGCTAAGGGTTCCCCTCGCCCCACTTGGGTTACACTGGGGTTAAGATCGATCACCTGTCCCCCTAACTGGTACATGGCGACGGTAAAGGAAACCCGGGTCCGAGTGGAAGCTTTATAAAATAGCAATCCTAAGACTTTTTTGCAGCTAGGGTTAAGAGTGCCAGCTTTAAGCTGTGCCGATAGATTGAGTAGGGCGCTGATTTCTTCGCTACTCATGTCGGTTATTCTTAAAACATCTCGTCCTTTTAAAGTGGCTACCATTGGTTTTTCTCTCGATAAACAGGGGTCTTGATTGGGCTTTATGGCAGTTAGCGATTAGCAAAAATCTTGAGTAAAGACCTTATTATAATCCAGTTTTTTCGCTATTAGGCAATTTTTCCCGAAAATTTTCATTTTGGGGGATGTTAGTCCAGCTAACACCCCCAATTTTTCTGTTAAATTAGGTAGGTGTTAAACATTGTCAGATTCACCCCTTATCAAGGTAGATCCCCCCGCCTATCGGCACCCCCCTTATCAAGGCGGATCCCCCCGCCTATCGGCACCCCCCTTATCAAGGTAGAACCCCCCGCCTATCGGCACCCCCCTTATCAAGGTAGAACCCCCCGCCTATCGGCACCCCCCTTATCAAGGGGGGCAGGGGGATCAAACCCAAAATCTAATTTCTACTTAACTAATTTTGCCCCACACTTAGAACAAAAATTAGACGAGGGCGGGTTTTTGTGTCCACAATTACCGCAGATAATTAAAGCTGGGTTAACCACTTCCGTCACCGAAGAAAGAGGAATTTCTCCACCGCTATCCAACTTATAGTTATGGATTAACTGCAAAATAATTGCATCTTCCCGTTTATATTCTGTATTATCTTTTCCTCCTGTCAACTCCTCGGAACGTTGTTGTAAATATTCAATGAAAGTCCGATACAAAGCTTGTTTTTTCTCGGGAGTGGCTGCAGCCTGTAACTTAGCCGTCACCTGAGTTTGAATTTTTTCCTTATCTTCGCGACAAGCTTTTACTTCTAACACCTGTACCGCATCTTCCCAACTGGTGGCGATATCGACTTTTTTTAATCCCGTTGCGGTTTTAATTTCATAGCGAATTGTTTTCTCATTAGTGACTCGATTGACTTCTGGAAAAAGCACTTTTAAAGCTCGGGCTGTCACCACCAATTGATAAATACTCGGATCTTCGGGAAAAACATCCCAGAAAGGAGGTTCCTTTTGGATATGCACGGGGATGGGTAAATCGCGATTTTCACCCATTTGTTGAGCGCGTTTGGCGAGAATAAACTCTCCTTTCCAGTCCTGATAGGATTGCCGCAGTTCTCGCATTCCCTCGAGACAGCGTAGGGAAAAACCGCCAATTTCCTGCACGAAGACAAGACGATATTTTTCCACGTCTCCCAAGGGTTTAATATCGTCTTCGTTGGGGATAAATTCCCGCAGTTTCGGAATAATTTTTTGGGCTGCTGGGTTACTGGTATTTCTTCCTCCAATCAGGGCAACATTTTGATTTAATTGGGGCGTAAAACCCGCATCTTTTCCTCGCAAAACCGCAGGATTAAGCATAATTAGGGGTCGCGATTTTTGGTAGGCAATGCGAAGATTATTGATAATATCTGCATCGTTGTTATAAATTTTTAACAAGCGATCACAAGCGGCTAATTCCTGCTGAATTTGACTACTAGCGGGGGCATTTTGTAGGAGTTGATTAGCTTGATTTAGGATAACTTGTTGAAAATCTCTTTGACGAATATCGGCAATCTCGGTGATGTCAAATAAACGCATATTTTCATCGGCGCGGCGCGTTTCTTTCCAGAGGGGGCTAGATTGCTTTAAAATCTCTTCCGAGAGGGGTAAACAAAGGTTATCCATACCTGTATCGTAGGCATTTTTGTTACCAGCAATCCCGGAGGCAAATTGTTCGATAAAGTCTTGATAAAGACTATTTAATTCTTGTCTTTCAAATAATTTAATCCCATTAATTAACAAAGCATCGGCACTATCGCTCTGTTGATTAGACTGGAGATTAAATAGATCGCGACTTTGAATTAATTTCTGACGAAAGCGATTAAAACGGCTTTCTAATTGATTAAGATGTTCCAGTAAACGATTAATAACCTCTACTCCTGCACCTCTGGTTTTTCGTTGAATATTGGCCATTAAATGACCTTCCAATCCCGTTAAAGCTTGTTCACAATATTCTTCCATCTTATCTTTTTTCGAGATATGAAGTTTATCTTTCAGATCATTAATTTCTGCCAAGGCTGTGTCGTATTCCCGTTGACGTTTACTTTCGTTTTGACTCCAAACCTGTTCTTGATCGCGACGGAATTTTTCCGCTATGTCGGTGAAGATTTGTCGTACTGAAACAATAAAACTCTCGGCAAATTTTACCCCACGGTTCCGATCTTCAAGGATATTATAAAACTCCATTTCTAGGGACTTTTTACCCCGTTGAATAATTTCATCCCGGTTACTATAAATCTTTTTCAGGTAATCGCCGTGCAGCCGTTCATCGGGACTCAATTCTAGTAAATGATTGCGTTTAAATTCCTCGACTCTTGGCGTTAAATAATCATTAATAAATTGCAGGATTTTTCCCTGTTCATTGCCTAAAATATTAACACCCTGTTTGGTACAAGATAGCCAATTATCTTGATTGATTTCCTGACGAGTTTCGTTAATCCATTGGGAGATTATGGCAATTAAAGAGCGATCCTTGTCGGCACATAAATCCATAATTAATTCCCCTTCGCTCAAGCGCATTCTTTTGAGGATATCACCTCTGACTAACTCCAACATTTGAGCGGGTAAAATCACGGCATCATTCAGCCACCAATTAATTAAATCTTTGGCTAAACGTTCCGATAAAGAAGCCCGAATTTGGGCAATAGGAATTTCAATAGTTGATAGTCCAAAACTCATAAATTGCTTAGGATAACCGCGACCTCCCGGGTCAGCTTGCGCCCAAGAACCCTTAATATTATCTCTAATAGAACGCTTATGGGGGGCAAAATCAGAGGTCATATCTAGGAAGATATTTTGGGCGATCATTTCCCGAATTTGACCGAGTTTAAAATCACCTTCGCCGTTTTTTGTCCCCACTAAATAGGTAAAGTCAAAGGGGGGTAATTTACTAATAACTTCATCGACCAAACCGCTGCTAAACTGTTGATGATATTCGGTTCTGTAGTCAGAAAAGTAATTTAATTCCATCAGGGCAGCGTAACCATTAGCCAAAACTCGATCGCCGACACTAATCCCCGCAAATGCTTCAGGAGTCGGAACAATTGCCGTACTCAAAGGACTACTTTCCCCTCGTAACCAATTACGAATACAGTAACCTATATCGATTAACATTCCGCTACCCGTACCACCGTTTAAAGACCCCGTAGTAAAGACATTAATAGCAGTATTATTAACTTTAATTCCATAGCGATCGAGCATAAAGTTTTCTTGCCCTTTTACCCGTCTCACCGCGTCTAGAAATTTTCTTTGGATCTCATGATAATTACAAAATAAAGCAAAACGACCACAGGCGCGAATTTGTCCCGCTCCCGCTTCTAGGGAAGTAATATTTCTCTCTAATTCTGGGGGAAACCAACTATTAATCCAGGGATATCTATCCATGTCAGATACCATCTCCTGTACCTGTTTTCCACTCACCCGGGCCCAGTGTTTTTCGTTATCTTTAAAAGCACTGCCAGCAGCTTCAGGATTACTGATTTTATAATCCTTATCCGTGTCAACCACCAAAAAACTGACAATCGGAAAATTACTCAAACTGCCATAACTTTCCTCGATTAAGCGACGCAATCGCGATAAAATTTCGTTACCCGTGCCACCAATACCCACTAAAACCGTGGGAACCATGCTTTTTTCTTCTACTGCTGCTGGCATAATTATTTAACTCCTAAGGCCATTTCTTGACGGTTGCGGGGGACTTCGTAGGTGAGGAAATCGTAGGCTAATTTAGTGTTAGGAAAAATCGCCCGCGCTTCCTCTAACAGATTGGAAATATCCAGAGAATTACCCGGTAGATAACGGGGGCTAAAATGGGTCATTAATAACAATTTTACCTGGGCTGCCAAGGCCACTTGGGCTGCCATCGTTGAAGTGGAGTGAACACTTTCAAAGGCTAACCCGGCATCTTGGTGAGCAAAAGTCGCCTCATGAATTAGCACATCTGCATTCTGTGCCAATTCGATCGAGCCTTCACAGAAAATAGTATCGGTACAATAGGCAATTTTACGGCCGATTTCCGTTTCTCCGCAGAGGGACTGACCGCGAATTTTTCTGCCATCGGGAAGGGTGACAGTTTCCCCTCTTTTCAGCTTGCCGTAAATCGGTCCGGGGGGAATACCCAAAGCGTTGGCTTTTTCCACATCAAAACGTCCTGGACGGTCTTTTTCGGCGATACGATAACCGTGGGCGGGAATACGATGTTTTAGTAGCTGACAGGAGACGGTAAATTCTTCATCTTCGTAGAGTATGCCGGGGGAAACGGCATGGACACGCACCCGATTGGCTAAATTAGTATAGGAATACTTAGCACAAGCACGCAGATATTCCGCTAGTCCGGGGGGTCCGTAGATATCAATATCCTGAGCAGAACCGGCTAATCCGATACTGGCTAACAGTCCCATTAAACCAAAGATATGATCTCCGTGCATGTGGGTGATAAAAATGCGTCGGATTTGGGAACTTTTTAGGTCGCTACGCAGTAACTGGTGTTGAGTTCCTTCTCCACAGTCAAACAGCCATATTTCCGCCCGTTGCGGCAAACGAAGGGCGATACTAGAGACATTGCGGGAACGAGTGGGAACCCCAGAACTGGTTCCTAAAAAAGTAATCTCCACAGGATAGCTGTCAGGATAGAGGATTCTTTTTCTAGTCTAGGCTGTTTTTATCGGTTTCTCGATCGAATTGCTGCTTTTCTGTATTTGATCACTTGGAAACAGGAAATCCCCTGATTTTGACCTAACTCTGCAATAATTACTCGCAGCCAGAAATAGGTTGGCGCATCCATCATACTTTGTGCTTTTTGTCAAAAAAACTTTTTTTTTGCAATAAAACTACACAAAAAAAAGATCATCGTTATGGGTGAAATTGACTGATTTAACCGTCTTAATTAGGATCACCTTCTAGGTGTGGCAAGGGTTTCAAGCATTGCTACCTAAAAAAGCACATAATAACCCATTATGAAATTCAGTAAAATCGCTGTAACCATGATAACATCGTTGTTAAATAAAAATATTTCTCAATTAATTCTTAAGAACTTGTAAATATTGCGGAATGTTAATTTAAATATTCTCAAGTTTGTGGAGTCAATGGATAATTTTTGCTTATCTTTAAGCAACATGGGGTTAGAAGTCAGTCCCGATGAAAAAATTTTCACCCCCACAGATGAAAGAGGTTTCCTTCCCTACACCCTACACCGTCTTTCCAGTCAGGAATCATACCAAATTTCAAAAACTATGGCCTACTTAGGGTTTGCTGAAAAAGTGTATTGGTGGGGTTAGGATTCGGTCGTCAGTAGCCGGTCGTCGGTCGTTTCAGGCTTTGTTGCCCTCTCTTTTTGTACCAATTTGTGTACTATAAAAAGGATAATGCCAGGTTTTTGAGGGTCCCAATCCGATTTTCGCAGCATGAACATCGGATTTTAACAGGTCAAAAGCCTTATTTTAGAAGGGTTTTACCATTATTCAGCAAGCCCTAATTATTCATTATTTTGACATTTTTCAATCTCTTCATCTTTAGATTCCCGCAACAATTTACGGGGATCTTTATTCACCTTTTAGAAAGCAAAGTAATTGCTTTTTTACCACTAACATAAACCGTCTCTATCCATAATTTTCTCGCTTCTTCAATATTAATAATCACTTCCTCTAAAGTTTCCCCCTGACTCATACATCCGGGTAAATTGGGAATTAACGCAGTGTATCCGCCCTCTTCTTCGGGATAAATTGAAATCGGATATTTAAGAGATAGAAAGTCTTCTAATATTGGTTGTTCCATCGATAGGTCTAAATAGGTCTAACCGAGTCGCCAATTTGAGGGTTTTCAAAAGGTAACGTTTCGGATAATTCCCGTACTAGCAGTTTATTTAACAATTCACGATTTATTAGCTCGGATATTGGCTTTTTATCGTTCTTAGAATTCGCTCCTACGGCTCTTTTTAAGAATTTTCCTATCAAATCGGACGGGGTTTCTTGTTCTTTAAGCAATAACTGCAGCAATCTAGATCCTTTATTATTGCTTCTATCCGATTGTAAAATCGATATTTTTTCTTGAACAAAAGTAATTGTCCCCGTCCCTCTCACTAAGTCAAGATAGCCTAAAGACTCACCAGTCTGGGGATCTTTTATTTCCTCTTCGCTGGTATTGTAAACTAACATTCTTTGACCTTCTCGAATTCCACTAATTTCACCTCTATTGATCACTAATTTATAGTCGTCAATAACTTTGACAACTTTGGCGGGAAAGGTTCCTTTAGGAGATAAAATGGGTTTTTCGGCTACATTTTCCATATTTTCCTCTATGGTGAACTATGTTTTCTAAGAACGCCAGGTCTGACTCTGGTTTCTTGAATAATTTTTAAATCGTTACTCGCCAATCGATCTAGAATTACCTGATAGATTGTTTGAGGTTTGTCAATGATCGCGTGTATCTTGCCGTCCTTTGGATTAATATATTCAACAAAACCCTCTCCTATTAATCTTTCAAACCCATCTTCATCGGTATAATAAAAAGAGACAAGTAACTCGATCGTAAACAGACTAGAGGAATCAAGAAGGCATAAAATATTATTATTTCCTTGCTTTTGAGACCTCAAAATCCTGGGAGTAATTCCCTGTTTAATAATATTTTCTAAATTTTGGTTTACCTCCTGAAGTTCCTTAACTTCTGCCTCTAATTTTTGTTTCTGTCTAAGAAGTGTGTTAACAGCGCTTAACAAAGTAGCGATTAACAGCAAGGTGAAGAAACTGACAATAATTACTAGATCTAGAGGAATAGAAGTATTGAAGGGATAACGAATTAAAGCAATACCTCCTAAAAATCCAAGAAGACCGAGTAAAACCCCTTGAATTTCGTTAAAACTAGACCAAATTAACCCCCAAAAGTTATTTTTCATGTTTGTTCAAAACTCAAGAGACCGGTGATTAGCCAGTCTCTCAAGTCTTATCTATCTATTCTACTCGATTCCTTCGATGCGATCCTCCACTTCTTGATAAAGTTCCTGTAAGCGGTCTAAATTCTCTTGAGAAGTTTCCCAGTAACCGCGACCATTAACTTCTAGCAGGGTTCCCACCATCTTGCGGAAAGAATTAGGATTGAGATTCATCAGACGCTGACACATTTCCTCATCTTGAATAAAGGTGGTGTTGACATCTTCATAAACCCAATTATCCACCGCGTCAGCAGTTGCCGACCATCCCATCGTATTAACCAAACGCTTCGATAATTCTCGGACTCCTTCGTAACCGTGACTTAACATTCCCTCGTACCATTTGGGATTGAGTAACTTGGTGCGGGTGTCCAAGCGCACGGTTTCCGATAAAGTACGCACCTGAGCATTAGCGGTGGTAGTATCAGCAATATAGGCCGCCGGTTTTTTGCCATCATCGCGTAAACTAGCCACAACCTTTGTCGGGTCCGAGTCGAAATAGTGGGAAACATCGGTTAAACTAATCTCGCTAGAATCCAAGTTTTGGAAAGTTGCCTCCGCAGTTTTTAAAGATGCTTCAAACAACTGACGATTATCGGCCATCATCCCCGGATTATCAGAATCGAAAGCAAAACCCTTGCGGTTGAGATACATATTCTGTAACTCTTTTTCATCTTCCCAACTGCTATTTTCCACCGCGAGATTAATGTTAGAAGAATAAGAACCAGAAGCATTAGAAAAGATGCGGGTGGCTGCCTGTCGAACCGTTAAACCCATTTCTTTTGCTTGTGACCTAGCGTGTTTGCGGACATAATTCATCTCCACCGGTTCATTTGCTTCTGCGGCCATTTTTACGCCTTGGTCAAGCAAATTCATCTGATTGATAAATAAATCCCGGAAGACACCAGAACAGTTGACCACCACATCAATGCGCGGTCTTCCTAACTCCTCTAGGGGAATCAATTCCAATTTATTCACCCGTCCCAAAGCATCGGGAAGAGGACGAACCCCCACCATCCAGAGAATTTGTGCTAGGGATTCCCCGTATGTTTTGATGTTATCGGTTCCCCAGAGAACACAAGCGATGGTTTCGGGATATTTACCGCCATTATCCAGTTTTTGCCGTTCTAACAGACGATCCACCACGATTTTAGCCGATTTTACCGCCGCTAGGGTCGGGATAGACTGGGGGTCTAAAGCGTGGATATTTTTACCCGTCGGTAAAACTCCGGGGTTACGAATAGGGTCGCCACCAGGACCGGGAAGAACGTATTCCCCTTCCAATGCTTTTAATAGCGCCCCTAATTCATTATCGGCACAGACCTGTTCTAAACAGAATTCTAGGTATTCAAACAGGGGTTTTAACGCCACCGGATCAACTTGTGGATAACCCATCGACCGTAAAGTTTCGATCCAAGGCGATCTTGCCCTGAGCGAAGTCGAAGGGTTCTTGCCTATATTCAAGAAATTCAGCTTAGAAAGCATCGATACCCGACCTGACCCGTCGGTTTGGGACTTGACTAAAGTTGCGACGGCAGCGCGAGTCGCTAGGGTGATGTTTTGCAGTAATTCCACATCCTCTAACACCCCTCGATCGCTATTGCGATAAACTTCCTCTAGATCCCGGCCGATGCTGTTAGCAATAATCCGCGGTAAGGAAAGTAAATCGTCCTCTTCCCGGTCTAAACTGGCAATATTGACCAAAGTTGCCACCGCCTCTTCCGCCGAGGGGGGTTTCCCAATAACGTGAAGTCCGCAGGGAAGCAAGCGCGATTCAATTTCCATCAGTTTACGATAGACCGAACCGACAATATTATCCCGTTCCTCTTGACTGAGATGGGCAGTGTCACTATCCCTTCGGCCTGGCTCAGGGCAAGCAGGTAAACTTATATCTTTGTCGAGATTGACCAAGCGACATTTATCGACAATAGTATTGACAATTTGCACCCCACGCCCACTATCCTTCAGGGTTTGGTAGGAACCGATCAACTCGCTTAATTCTTTTAACCCTTTGTAGAGTCCAGCATTTTCTGCGGGGGGAGTAAGATAGGAGATGGTTTCCGCATAACTGCGACGTTTAGCGATTGTCGCTTCGCTGGGGTTATTAGCGGCATAATAGTAGAGATTGGGAATCATCCCGATGAGGTTATCGGGGTAGCATTCTCCAGACATTCCCATCTGTTTCCCCGGCATAAATTCTAGGGAACCGTGGGTGCCAAAATGGAGAACCGCATCTGCTTTCCAAACTTGATTGAGATAGGTATAGTAGGCTGCAAAACCGTGGTGGGGACTAGCAGAACGAGAAAAGAGCAGACGCATGGGATCCCCTTCATAACCGAAGGTAGGTTGAACCCCAATAAAAACATTACCGAACTCTTTCCCGTAGATTAACAGATTTTGTCCATCACTGTTGAGGTGTCCCGGTGGTGGTCCCCAATTTTCCTCCAAACGGACAGAATAGGGGGTTAAACGCTCGTATTCCGGTACAGACATCCGATAGGCGATATTTAGCTCCGGACTATGGTACTGTGCGGTGGCATCATGGATTACCGCTTCCATCAGTTCTTTGGGAGATGCGGGTAAGTCCTGCAAGTCATAACCGTTATTTTGTAAAGCTTGCATCACCTCGTAGATAGAACCGAACACATCTAGATAGGCTGCGGTTCCCACATTCCCCTTATCAGGGGGGAAACTAAACACAGTGATGGCGACTTTTTTATTGAGTTTCGGTTTCTTTCTTAGGGTAGCCCATTTTAGCGCCCGTTGAGCGATCGCTTCTACCCGATCCTGTAAAGCGATCGCTTTACCCGTCGCGCCATCCCGGCCCGATAATATAATAGGTTCGATCGCACCGTCTAATTCCGGAATAGCAATCTGTAGCGCCACTTGAATCGGGTGTAAACCTAAATCGCTTTCTTCCCATTCCTGAGTAGTTTGGAAAACTAGCGGTAACGCGCACATATAGGGACGATTGAGACGTTTTAAGGATTCTATCGCTTTCGGATGATCTTGTCGCGCTGGACCCCCCACTAAAGCAAATCCCGTCAGGGAAATTACCGTATCAACGATAGCAACCGCCCCTTCGACTTGGCTCAGCTTGCCCTGAGCTAAGTCGAAGGGGGCAAGTTCCACTCCTTTTAAGCTTTTATCCCAGAAATATTCCTCTACGGGTTTAGAAAAGTCTAATCCCCCAGCAAAAACAGGAAGGACTCGCGCACCCATAGACTCGAATTCCTGCACGAGAGCGACATAATGAGCGTCATCACCAGTAACGAGGTGAGTTCTCTGTAAAATTAAGCCAACACAGGGAGCTAAGGGGTCTTTGAGGTCATCAGCAATATCACTGCGGTTATTGTACCAAGCGAAGTATTCCTTGACATCCTCGAACATTTTCAGCGATAAAGGATGCCAGATACCCATATCTGGATAAACTACCGGTTCTTTATAAACTACACTGTCATCCTTGTTATCAAAGACGTACTTATCGGCCAACATTAACAGGAAATTCTCTAAATTTTCTGCGGAACCTCCCAGCCAATACTGGAAACTTAACATAAAGTTGCGTGCGTCCTGAGCTTTTTCCATAGGGAGATATTTCAGGACTTGCGGTAAAGTTCGCAATAACTTTAACATCGCATCTTGGAAACCAGCGCCAGAGTTTTCCCTGCGCTTTTTCATGAAGTTAGCGATGACACTCTTAGACTGTCCCAATTGTGCCATGGAAAAGCAACCTAACTTATTTAAGCGCATTACCTGGGGCATGGAGGGA
Organism: Microcystis sp. M144S2; assembly: GCF_020246065.1. Classification (NCBI taxonomy): domain Bacteria; kingdom Bacillati; phylum Cyanobacteriota; class Cyanophyceae; order Chroococcales; family Microcystaceae; genus Microcystis; species Microcystis sp. M144S2. The sequence continues at coordinate 25,224 of NZ_JADBTR010000031.1, read as the reverse complement.
AAGACGATCGCCGCATCTAATTTATCCCGATGGGGACCGACAGCGGCCACCACTTTATCGGCTAAATCTTCGATAAAAATGAGAGAAGCGATGAAAATATTAGCCTTGGCTACATCCTCCTGAAAATTGCGATAATTTTCCCCATCGCGCAGTTCTTCGATTAAATAACCACTAATTTCGATCGCTAGTTTCGGGTTGTTAGCGTTGATTTCCCTGACCGCACTACTCAGCGCACTTTGGTACTGAGGTTCTAGCACGACATAGACCACCTTGACCAGCGATCGACCATTCAACGCGTCAGGAACTATATGACGAATGGTGGACTTGACGTGAGTGAACATATATGATGGTTCTCCTTATGATTGCTGAGTCTGGTATGAAGTGATTTTCGTCATCAGATGACGATCGCCCTTTGTTTAAGGTATTTAGATATATGTTTCTGTTTTGTATCAGAAAATGTAACCCAAGTGAGTATTTACTCTGGGTTTTGACACAATTCGATAAATATCTTGCCATATTTTGTAACAGATGGTAAAGAGCTTTCTGAGTAACTGCTCAGGCTTTTCTTTACAAAAATTAATATTTAATCTATTGACTTTTTTAATAAAAAGTGGTAGCAAATAGCAACTCGGAGGAGATTTCGCTGTTCAAACATGATCAGGGTTAGGATCTGATAATCCTCCGTAATTAATTAAATTATATTAATTTTCTAGAAAATACTTGACATTACCCCCCCCCTATGTTAGCCTCCGCAACTAATAATACTTTTTTATGAAGGAGCAATGTATGTTCTTCAAAACCTCTGTAGCTGTTGCCACTACCGCCATCGGTTTAACTGCCCTAGCCTATCCTGCCCAAGCTGCCCAGTTCTTCTTCACCTATACCCACGGTGGCCCAACAACCCCAATAGTTGTCACTGGAACACTCACAGGTGACCTCGGGCCCGGGGGTATTATCACTATCAATGGATTTAGTGATATCACATACAATGGAGTTGACCTCGACAGCGATCCTTTTGAATGGCAGCCTGGCAGCACTTTTGTCGATTCCTACAGTAATCAATCCTCAGGTAGTGGGGTTCCTGCTACGGCTAGTTTTAGTGGTGCATCCATGGATTTTGTACTTTTCGGTAGTGTTTTTCAGTATATTGGCTTTGGTCCTGTTGTGGTTGGGAACCCGACGATTTTTAGCTCTAGCCTTTCTCAAACTATAACGAATCCTCCTCTTACGAATGACCTAGGTGGTGTGGAAGAACCATTTAATCAAGCGGGCTGGAGCATACAACTCATCCCTGAACCTAGTGCTGTTGTCGCCCTATTGGGGTTGGGTTTGGGTGCCTTGGCTTCTAGAGTTAGGAAAAAGGGTTAATTTTGATTTTCCCGATGAGAGGTGAGGGTGCAACACTGGCACTTCCACAAGGTTTCATCGGGATTAATGCCTAATTCTCTTAATCTTGCCGTTAACTGCTCAATTTTTTGTAAAGCCAGTTCTTTTTGTTGTCTTTCATGTTCTTTTTGTTGTAAAGCCAGTTCTTTTTGTTGACGTTCAGATTTTTTGGACTGTTTCTCCAGAAGAGCGGCTTCCTCAGGTGTTGGGATTAACTGACCTTTAGGACTAAAATAACGCAATTTATCGGCGTAGATCCCTAAATATAAGCCCAATTCCTCACTCCATAACCAACCCTTCGGCCTGGCTCAGGGCAAGCTGAGCCAAGCCGAAGGGGGCAAGCCAGAAATAATCAGGAGTTCTAAAGGTATTTTGATAAATTTCTTTCTTTTCTTCCCTATCAGTCTTAGCGGTACTTTCAAAAGAGGATTTCTATAATCACATTAGGATATTTTCCCTCTTCTTGCCATACTACCCAACTTTTCCGGTTTTGGTTTCTAGTTGTTCCTAATACTACAAAAAAGTCAGGTCCTCTAAAGTATTCTGATTTTTTCTGATTTGGGCTGTAGTAGATGGTTAAATTCCCGGTTGCAAAGTAATCTTCTCTATCTTGCCATAACCATTCTAGGCATTTTATCAATAAAATAATCTGAGTTAGATGTAAATTACTTTCCAATGGCAGTTCATCACTCCAAAATTCGCCTTTTGGGAAGATCATCTCATCTTTTCGGGCGGTTTGGCTAGGGGATAGGGGTTGAGTTGTAGTCATGGTTATCTGCTATGAATAATAAGCTGTCCGTGTATTTAAACTGCTTGTTGAGATGAGACAAGGGGCAACAGTAAAGGGATTGGGGGAGATTCAGCTAATCTCAGGATAGGCGGTTAAAATGCGTCTTAGCTTATAATGTCCAACTGGCAAAGCATTAAACCACCATCACTGCTACCGAATCACCAGCGTCGGGTGGAGTATTCTCCAAAATTACCCTAAAAATTCTCTTCACCATTCACCCCTAAATTCTGACTTTTAACTGAGGCTGAGGTCGATTTTTTAAGCATTATTGACCTTCTCACCTCTAAGAGCCGAAAATAAACAGAGACGACCTAAACCCAAGATTGCTGGTGAGAAGTTTTCCTGACTGGGGGCCTCTAGATGGCAGCCAGCAAATTCTTGCTGAATTTCTGTTAGGAAATAGGGCCAAATGGTCAAGAAAAAATTACCGCTAAAAATTATTTGATCGATATCTTTAAGACTTTTTTGCTGTTTTTCTAACAAATCATTAACTTTTTGTCTTAAATTATCTAGATATGGTATGATTACCTTCTTATTTAAATCCCTGCGACTGACCGTCCAAGTATGACCGGCTAGAGAGGAGGTAAATTCGCTTTCTTCTTGGAGGATTAATTTGGTTAATCTAGCGGCTGCCAGTAAAGATTTTTTTAAGGGATTAGTATCGGTGATATCGGAGAGCGAAAGCGGCAAAAAAGAACGCCAGAGAGGATAAATTAACTGAGAGAGTATGGCCTGTTCATAGGTGTTTTCCCCGTAGTTAAAATGGCTCAGAGCGATCGCTTGACGGGATAAAGAGCAAGTTTGGGGTGGGACTTCCAGCAGCGCTAAAGTGGTAGTCTCTCGTTTACCTTCGATCACCAGTAGGGTTTGGGGTTGGGGTTGGTCGCTAGTGGGAATATAGGCCAGGGCAGTAGCGATCGCTGTTTCCAGACTAGAGAGGCGATCGGGGGGTATTAGTTGCGCTGTGAGAAGGGCTTTTTTTAGGTCATCCGTGGGGGTTTCCCCGTCATCGGTAATAATAATAGCTTCTAATCGCTCTAGGGCTTCCCAGAGCCAAGAATCGGTGCTAAAATCCCGATTAGATAGCCAGCTAATTAGATATTCTTCCACCTGAGAGCAGGGTAAGAGATCGCTCGTTCCCGTTGCTAGACTCCAAGAAAGAGGATAAAAATCGATCAATCCTTGGCTTTCCCGAAAAAAGACGATTTTCACCCCTGGTGGTTGTACCTCCATTCCTAGGGACCAACGGGCAACTTCTGGGGTTGGAGCGGGGGATAATAAAGGAAAAAGAAGCGCTTTGGCCGATTCTAAATGTTGACGAGTGGCGATAATTGTCTCGGAAGTAACTTCTTGCGGGTTAACTAGAGATGAAATCACCTTGGCAAGAATCCGATCGATCTCGGTCAGTAGGGAGGAAAAATCCTGTTTATCGGTCACTAGATAAATAAAAATACCCACAACTGTCTATTGTAGAATCACCCACTTAAAACAAACAAAACTTAAATATTAAACCATGGAAGAAAAACGCTATCCTGCGGAAAAATCAGCAGAGATTCAAAAATTATTGGATACCGCCACTTTATTTGTCGGTTTGCCCCGTGAAAGCCTCGATCAAGTTACTTCTCATGCTGTCACCCGCACTCATCCTGCTAATCGGGCGATTTTATTAGAAAATGATTGGGGGGGTTCAGTTTACTTTATTCTCGATGGTTGGGTGAAAATTCGTACTTACAATATGGATGGCAAAGAAGTCACCTTAAATATCCTCGGTAAAGGGGAAATAGTCGGAGAAATGGCCGCTTTAGAAGAATCTCCCCGCTCCACTGATGCTATCACCTTAACCACGGCCACAATTAGCAGTATTCCCGCTCAAGATTTTGTTAATCTGCTCAAATCGGAGCCTTTAGCGGGAATTCGTCTTTCTCAGTTGATGGCCAAGCGTTTACGTCAAGTTAACCAGCGTTTACGCTTGCGCGAGGCTGATAGTCTTTCCAGAGTCGCCGATACTTTACTCTTTTTGGCCGAAGGTCAAGGAGAAAAAAGCGGTCAGGGTGCGATAATTCCTAATTTACCTCACCGGGAATTGAGTAGTATTAGTGGACTGGCCCGGGAAACCGTGACCCGATCCTTGACCAAATTGCACAAAAAAGGACTGATTCAAAGACAGCAGGAATCCCTCTGTATTCCCGATCTGGTCGCTTTAGAAAAAGTGATCGCCTAAATTCAGTTATCAGTTATCAGTTATCAGTTATCAGTTATCCTACTAAAATCCGGTTATTAAAGACTGATTATTTATCTCCCCTTTTGCCTGTTGCCTGTTGCATGAGTGCCTATCTTCACTAGGAAATTTATTTTGCACGATTACTTATGACTGAAAGATTAACCGGTTTTGGAGTGGTGCTGGTGACAACGGCCAGCGAAACGGAAGCGGAAAACTTAGCGATCGCTTTACTTAACGAGCGCCTGGCCGCTTGTGTCAGTATTTACCCGATGCGTTCCATTTATCGTTGGCAGGGACAGATTGAAAACGAGCGCGAATGGCAATTAGTGATTAAAACCGATTTAAAGCAGTTTGAGCAGTTATCGGCGAAGATACAGGAACTTCATAGCTATGCCGTCCCAGAAATCATCGTTTTACCGATTGTGGCGGGTTCTCAGACCTATTTAGACTGGTTAGCCTCCCATACAGGTGGGGTGTCAGAATAGACCAATCGGCAACTTGAGCGAAAAAAATCTATATAATTCTTAATAAACTATCTCAGGAAGCGCAAAAAGTTTTAATCTAGATGCTGATTAAATTTTTAAACATCTGGTTTTAAGACCGATCGCCTCCACGATTGGAGAACTCAGCACATCGTCAAGGGAGATAGTTAAAATCCAATGAGTCTTAAGGCAAGCGGTGGCAGCTCCTTAGCGCGTCCCCAACTCTATCAAACCGTCCCGGTATCTGCCATTACCCAAGCAGAACAACAAGACCGCTTTCTCGATAAACCCGAACTCAATGAACTGATCGCCTACTTCCAATCGGGGAGCAAGCGTTTAGATATTGCCCAAACGCTCACCCGGAACTCCGATCTGATCGTCTCACGGGCAGCTAACCGGATTTTTACCGGTGGTTCCCCCATGGCTTACCTAGAAAAACCCCCCGTGGAAGAATTGGCCCTGGTGGGTGCGGGTAAAGTTATCAACGTCCAGGAAGGGATGAAATTAGGAACCGTTACCTACGCGGAAAGCGGCTCCGGTGGCGGTGGTGGCCTTCTCGGTGGCTTAAAAGGGATTTTCGCCTCTAGCGGCCCGATTCCCCCCGGATTCCGACCGATTAACGTCTCTCGTTACGGTCCGAGCAATATGCAGAAGTCCCTCCGGGATTTATCCTGGTTCCTGCGTTATATTACCTATGCGATCGTGGCCGGTGATACCAGTATCCTGATCGTTAATACCCGCGGTTTAAGGGAAGTTCTCGAAAATGCCTGTTCCATTGATGCCACCATCGTGGCCCTACAGGAAATGCGGGCCGCTTCGATCGAGTATTTCCAAAGAGACAAGGATGCGGTCACTTTAATCAGTGACTATTTCAATATCCTACTAGGGGAATTAAAAGCCCCCACCCCCTCTAATAAACTGCGTCAGCGTCCCAGTAGTGACCAACAGGGTTTAAGTCTTCCCCAAAGCTACTACAATGGTGCCGAAAAACGACAAAAGTTTGTCATGAAAACCGGTTTATCGGAGTCGGAAAAATCTTCGATTATCAAGGCCGCCTACAGACAAATTTTTGAACGGGACATCACCCGCGCCTATAGTCAGTCCATTTCTGACCTAGAATCGAAGGTGAAAAACGGCGACATCTCGATGAAAGAATTCGTCCGTCGTCTCGGTAAATCGCCTCTCTATCGTAAACAGTTCTTTGAACCTTTTATCAATAGTCGCGCCCTAGAATTGGCTTTCCGTCATTTCCTCGGTCGCGGTCCTTCCTCCCGGGAAGAAGTGCAGAAATACTTCTCGATCGTCTCTAGCGGCGGTTTAGGGGCGTTAATCGACGCTTTAGTCGATTCTCAGGAATATTCCGACTATTTCGGCGAAGAAACCGTTCCCTATCTCCGGGGTTTGGGTGCAGAAGCACAGGAATGTCGTAACTGGGGGATGCAGATCGACCTGTTTAACTACAGCGCACCTTTCCGCAAAGTTCCCCAATTTATCACCACCTTTGCTAAATATGATCGCCCTTTACCAGATCAGCACGTTTACGGTTCTGGAAATGATCCCCTAGAAATCCAATTTGGGGCAATTTTCCCGAAAGAAACCCGCGAACCTAGTTCTAGTCCCGCTCCCTTCGGTAAAGATACCAAACGTATCCTCATCCACCGCGGACCTGCCACTAATAACCAAAATAGCAACCCCGGCGCCCGAGGTGAATTCCCCGGTACTTTGGGACCGAAAGTTTTTCGTCTCAATAACGAGTTACCCGGTTCTAGCAATGGGGTGAGCGTTAAATTTGGCGAAAGTTCCACCCAAAGAGTGATTTTAGCGGCTTATCGCCAGGTTTTCGGTCGAATGCCCTACGAGGGTCAGCGTTTATCCGTGGCCGAGATTAAGCTAGAAAATGGCGATATTACTCTGCGCGAGTTTATCAAAACCCTAGCTAAATCCGAGACTTTCCGGAAAATCTACTGGACTCCTCTCTATGTGGTGAAAGCGATCGAATATATTCACCGTCGTCTGCTCGGTCGTCCCACCTACGGTCGTCAGGAAATGAATCAATACTTCGATCTTTGCTCGAAAAAAGGCTTCTATGCTTTAATCGATGCCCTTATCGACAGTCCTGAATATACGGAAGCTTTTGGCGAAGATACGGTTCCCTACGAGCGCTATCTAACTCCCCAAGGGATGCAGTTACGGATGGTGCGTTTGGGTAATCTCCGCGAAGATATCGGCCAAAGAGTTGATAAAGAGGAAACCCCGCGCTTTATTGAATTGGGTACACCTTCGGTCTCGATTCGCACTGAACCGGATATTCAATCTCGTGTCGGTCAAGGTGTCACGGTTCAACGGGAACAAACTAAGGTCTTTAAACTGTTAACTAATCTGGATAAAGTTGCCGTACAAAATACTGTTCGCGCCGCCTATCGTCAGATTTTTGAACGGGATCTCGAACCCTATATCATCAATGCCGAATTTACCGCTTTAGAGAGTAAATTAAGCAATGCTGAGATCACGGTGAAAGAGTTTATTGAGGGTTTAGGTGGTTCGGATCTTTACCTGAAAGAATTCTATGCTCCCTATCCGAATACGAAAGTAATTGAATTGGGAACTAAGCACTTCTTAGGTCGCGCTCCCTTGAATCAAAAAGAAATCCAGAAATATAACCAAATTCTGGCAACTCAGGGATTAAAGGCCTTTATTGGTGCCATGGTTAATAGCATGGAATACCTACAATTATTTGGTGAAGATACGGTTCCCTATCGTCGTTTCCCGACTCTACCGGCCGCTAATTTCCCCAATACGGAACGCTTATACAATAAGCTGACTAAACAGGATAGTGAACTGGTGGTTCCCAGTTTTAAACCGGTAGTTAAAGTCGGTGGTTAGTTAGTCCTTGAAGTTAGTTAATTTAGCTCGTGTTTAACACGAGCTTTTTTTTAGTTTAGTATCCCAAAGCTAACCCATCAGACCGAGGTTCGCAATTTGCCGGATAATTTGACCCTTGCCAAAATGGGAGGAATCTGCGATCGCTACCTGATGGCCTCTGGGGGTTAATCCGGGCAGTAATTCGGGGGCTGCACCCCTTTCTAAAAGTACGCTGTTTCCCCGTAAAAATCGCCATCTAGGGGCATCAAGGGCGGTTTGAGGATTGAAATGATGGTTAACCATGTTTACCGCCATTTATCGGGGGACTTGGGGTTGCATCGGCGCACCCATCAAAAGTGCCATTATCCCAAGGGAGAAAACTGACGACAAAAGTTTCATCCCCCTAAATCCCCCTTAAAAAGAGGGACTTAAATTGATCATTCGATGTGTAATTTTCACCCGCGAGAATTGGCATAACTTACTCGTTTAAAACTACAGTTTTTTTCGGGTAAACGACAATAACGACATTCCGAGGGGTGAGGTTGCCGAGGGGGAAAATCGGGACAGGTAAAAGAGGAGAGAACTTGCTGAAAATGAGTGATAAAATCTCGATCGATCCGTTGATTAGGTATATCGATAATTCGATCGGGATAAATCAAACGTCCGTGGGGAATTTGACCCTTGCAGAGGGATTTTGTTTCCGGTGCGTGGGGGAGTAGAAGCATATAGAGGAGGATTTGGTAAAGATGGGAGGTTTTTTCCCGTCCACTTTTGCAGTCCTCCACCACTACCCAATTATCCTTAATTGCGACGATATCAGGACGACCAGCAATACAGATAGAATAGGTTTTTCCTTTCACTTTAAAGGAGTTAGCATTCTCCACATTAACGCTAAAACCCAGATTTTGTAATTCGATCGATCTTTGTATAACCATTTTGTCATGATCGCTGCTATCGAAGTCGCTGGGAAGCAAAGAAATATGATAATTTGTCGGCAACCAATTCCCATAATGACAGTTTTTTTCTTTGGCCATCAGTTGCGCTACACGAGTTACCCAAGCATAGGGAGTTAACCGTTTTTGAGATTGGGAGGGAATTAGATTCGTCGCTTTATTGGTCTTGGGTGAGACATTCTGATTAAGAGCCATATATTTACTCATTCAAAGTTTATATTGCGATAATATCGGCATTAAAATCAAATTTCGAGAGCAGATCACCTCAAAATTAAGTGAGGTGAAGTGAGGTAATCTGAGCTTGTGGATAAAAATTGATCTGGCTATATTGATAAATGTTAACCTGATGGGAAAGCTAAAGAATGAATAGACTCAATGCGATCGCTATGACTAAAGCTAAACTGGCAACAAAGGGTATTTCTGCAACCAATCAAGGCAAAATTCGACTCAGAGAAGCGCAAACAAGAAAAGAAGGCAAAAAGTTAACTTATGAGCGTATTGCTGAGAAAGTTACTACAAGTAGAAGTACCGTAGAGCGATTTTTTAACGGCAAACCTATCGAAATAGCTACTGCGAAGGGAATAGTCGAACTTTTAGGATTAAAACTAGATGATGTAGTGGATTCTAGTCATTTACAGTCATCAGAACCAGTTTTGGAAGAAGCGCAGCAGCAAACTATTCTCCATGAAGTCTTTACAAAAATGCTCGCAGAACAAATTAAACGCATGACCTCAAATCCTTTAACCGTAGGGGATGATATTAATTTAGAGCGAGATAAAATGTATGTTCCTTTGGGATTAATAGAACGGATAAAAAAACCTAGAGTTAAGGATAGGGAAGCGGAAAAAGGATCGAGATTTTACGATTCCCAAGAAGAAATCACCCGCAGATTTGAAAATGATCAGTTTTTCTGTGAGGTAATCGAAGGGGGAAATAGTCCTAAAAGTGCGGGAAAACGGATCGTAATTATCGGTGAACCCGGTGCGGGAAAAACTACCCTACTACAGCAGATAGTTGATCGCGTTTCACAAACACATCCAGAAGATAGAATTATTTGGGTTTCTCTCGCAGATTTGCCAGGGGATAATTTAGAGAATTATTTACTTGACAAATGGCTAAAAGTAGCTTTAAAAACCTTTGAGGTTAAACCAGAATCAAAACGAGCATTAGTAGATATTTTCAATACCGAGAGAGTTTGGTTATTACTAGACGGACTCGATGAGATGGGGATTAATAACCCATTATTCTGGATTCGTAACCAGATTGAGCAAAGTTGGCTCGCTGCAGCAAGAATCCTGTTAACCTGTCGGTTGAATGTGTGGGATAATGGTAAGAATTATCTCGATAATTTCGATGTTTATCGGAATTTATATTTTGATGAGGAACAAGTTAAGGATTTCATTGGTCGGTTTTTTATCAATGATCATAAGCGTTCTTTACTGCTTCAAGGTGAGTTAAATAAATCGGGAAAAGAACCTATTCGAGATTTAATTAAAAATCCTCTCCAATTAACTTTACTTTGTTACGCTTGGCAAAGACGAGAGGGTACTTTACCCGAAACGAAAGCGGGTTTATATAAATGGTTTGTGGAAACTCTATACGAATGGAAATCTGAATATTTTCCCACTACATCGTCACAGCAAAAAGAGTTAAATCGTGCCTTGGGAGAATTGGCAAAGGCAGCAATTAATCAACCATCAAATCGTTTCCGCTTAAGTCGTGAGCAAGTAGTTAAATATTTGGGTGAAATCGATCAACCTTTAGGTAAATTAAAATTAGCTTTAGATATAGGTTGGTTAAACATCGTTGGGGTTGCTGAAGAAAATCCAGAGGAAGAAGTTTATGCTTTCTTTCATCCCAGTTTTCAAGAATATTTTGCCGCTTTGGTTATTGATGATTATCAATTTTTCTTGAATCATATTCCTAAAAATCCAGAACAAGGAGTCTATAGAGTTTTTGAAAATCAATGGACAGAAGTTATTTTATTATGGTTAGGACAGCAAAGTGATCAGATAATAGCTGAAAAAAATAAATTAATGGAGGAGTTGTTTAATTTTAATGATGGTTGTGGGTTTTGTAATTTTTACTGGTGTGTTTCTTTTGAAATTCTGATAAAGTTTTTAGGTGAATTCAAACAATATTGCAATTATGATAAAATTCTCACCAAGGCTATTCAAATAACTTTAGGTGAAATTGATATAAATACGGGGGAAATATATCGTTATCTTTATTGGATGGATTCATGGACGCTCTTAGACTTATTGGATGAGTTTGAAAAAGATAAACTTATTGCCACTTTAACAAACTATTGCTTGATTATCGAGAAGAACTGCAAACTGAATAAAGCAGAAAATCTGGCTCCTTTAGTTGGTTTTCTATTGAATTATGACAGTAGCAATCAATTAGGGATATCAATTGGTCTTCATCTATTTATAGATGAAGAACTAGATTATCTTTATCGTTCATATGTGCTATGGAGTTTATCGGAGCAGCCGCAAACAGGAAAAACTATTTCAGAAACTCCAGAGCTAATATCGATATTGTTAAAAAAACTCAATCAAAAACTGTGGGATATTATTCCTAAAGCAAACTATCAAAAAAAAGATTATCTTTTTTTTCTAGAACATAAGGAAACCGTGGACTTTATAGAAAGATTAGCTATTACTGATCCATTAATTTTTGATAACTTTTTTCCCTTTCTTATGACTGAACCAGAATTTTCTAAAAACAAAGAAATAATAATCTATGAGATTTTAGAAAATTGGGATTTGTTGTATAACATGGATCGCTTGACTATTTGGTATCAAGAAAATATTTTCAATAAATTAGAACATAGTAAGATATTTGATAGTCAAGACAAAAAATCTTTATTAAATAAGCTAAAAAATTCAGACAGGGAATATCTTTTTGAATTAGACAGGGAAGGTGAAGACACAGAGCTTGAAGTACAATATGTGAAAATTTCAGAATTAATCGAAACATATACAAGTAATATTAGCATAGACTATTATTCCGAGGCTTTAGCATCTATAATTAAAGGTAGTTATCCAGATTATTTTGATCGAATTCCAAATCCAATTGAAATTGACTATGAAAGTATGTCTAAAAACGATGTACTATGTCTAATAATCAAGTCACTAAAAAAATATTTGACCGAAGCTTATAGCAGTTATGATAGAACAACTTTTGAAGAATCCTATAGAGTTTGCTGCCAATGTGTTCAACAGATGACCTATACCGAATTTTATAAAGCGTGGCACGGTCAAACTGAAAACAACATTCCCGAAGAACTACAATCGCAACACTTAGACTATATTCTTGAAAAAATTAAAACAAATAACCCCAATGTTCGCACTATTGATATTAAAACAATAAACCAAGAGACTAACCTCGATCGCCTTGCGAAAGGTCTTGGTAATCGTATCTTGACAAAATTAATTTCTCCGATTAATGATGTCTATCATTTAGAGTGGTGTCTCAAGACCGAAAACCCAAATCTTGCCCTAATTTTTTATGGTGATGATCCGAGGGATTCTTTTATTCAACTTTGCCAACTTATCAGCGATTTTGGTTCTATTGCCATAATCACAGATAAACCTATAGAACAGCCAATACAAGGATTTTTACCCAATCAAATTAACCTCGAAAATGCCAGACAAACTTGGCTAGAAAAAATGGTAAAATAAATTATTGATCCGAAAAATTTACCTAAGTATTATTCTTGAAAATGTTTAACACATCGGGCGCTAGGGATTGACTGGTAGCGACGGCAGCGCGAGGGGAAAAAATTAAACGACGTTGGGAAGGGTAGGGATAAAAGTTAGGATCGAAAACCATGGCAATTAGGGGAAAAGTGCGGGCGGTTTTTGGTAGAATTAATAGTGCGAGCAAGTGTATTAATCGAGAATTTCTCACCTTCCCCGATGGAAGTTGGAAGCATTAAGTCTCGGTGACTTCTAAACTGTCCACAATTGTCCGAAAGCTTTCTAATCCAGCTTCGAGGTTTTCCATAATCTCCAAAGCCAGCACATCGGGGTCAGGCAGGTTGTCAAGGTCGGTTAAACTTTTATCTTTGAGCCAAAATATATCGAGGCTGGTTTTATCCCTGGCGATAATCTCATCATAGGTGAATTTTCGCCAACGTCCTTCGGGATTCTGTTCTGAATAGGTTTCGCTGCGTTGATGACGATTTTGGGGATGATAACAGGTGATGAAGTCCTGTAAATCGGCTGGTTTTAAGGGGTTTTTCTTGAGGGTAAAGTGAATATTGGTGCGAAAGTCATAAAACCAGATAGCTTTTGTCCAAGGGTCTTTAGCGGCGGGTTTATTATCAAAAAAGATGACGTTGGCTTTCACTCCCTGTTTATAAAATACGCCGGTGGGTAATCTGAGGATAGTATGCAGGTCGGTGGTTGATAATAGTTGTTTGCGGACGGTTTCCCCGGCGCCACCCTCAAAAAGGACGTTATCGGGGACAACGACGGCAGCTTGTCCTCTGCTTTTGAGCATGGAACGAATATGCTGGACGAAGTTGAGTTGTTTATTAGAAGTGGTTGCCCAAAAATCCTGACGATTATAGGTTAAGTCTTCTCGGTCCTGTTCCCCGTCTTCATTAGTGAAAGTTAGGCTGCTTTTTTTGCCGAAAGGGGGATTAGCAAGGACATAATCGACGCTAAGGGGAGAAGGAGCAATCAGAGCATCGGTGGAGGCGATAAAGCATTGCTCATCGTTAATATCGCCGATATTATGCAGAAACATATTCATCAATGCCAGGCGTCTTGTATTGGCGACGATTTCATTACCGTGAAAGGTGCTTTTTTTGAGAAATTCTTTCTGTTCTCGGTCTAAGGGATGATTTTTGACCAAAAAGTTATAGGCTGCCAGAAAAAAGCCGCCGGTTCCACAGGCAGGGTCAGCAATAGTTGCCATGGGTTGGGGACGCAAGCATTCTACCATGGCCCAAATCAAGGGCCGAGGGGTGAAGTATTGGCCGGCGCCGCTTTTGGTGTCTTCGGCGTTTTTTTCCAGAAGTCCTTCGTATATGTCGCCTTTGACATCCGTTTCCATCATCACCCAGTTTTCTTCATCTATCATGGTGATGATTTTGAGCAGTTTGGCAGGGTCTTGGATTTTGTTTTGAGCTTTGGTGAAGATTTGCCCTAATAAGCCTTTTTTTTGCCCTAATTCGCGTAATATGCCGAGGTAATGAGCTTCGAGGTCGGCCCCTCGTTTGCTGCGCAGACTTTGCCAGTCGTATTCAAAGGGGATGCCGATTTTGCGATTATAGGGCGGTTTGGCGTATTCATCAGCCATTTTCAGGAATAGGAGGTAGGTGAGTTGTTCAAGGTAGTCCCCATAACTGACCCCATCATCCCGCAGGGTGTTACAAAAACTCCAAACTTTTGACACAATTGAGGCGGTATTCATGACATTGGTTTGTTTATTAGGGTTTTATTGGCGTTTTTTGGCTTTTTCATAAGCAGGGTCATGTTCAGCAAAGCTTAGAATAACCACTCGTTTAGGAGAAGGTTTGTCATGGATGCGATAAACAAGACGGTAGGGGGTTCCATTCCAATCGATTTCTAAGGCACGACATCCTTTGAGTTTTCCTGTTAAGTTATGACTAGGAAATCCTAACGTTTGATAGGGGTCTAAGGCGAGTATTTTTTGATAGTTTTGCCATTTTTGTTGCAGTTTTGGCGGTAATTGCGAGATGTCATTTTGTAATTCTTTGACGCTTTGAACAATATAAGGATTTTTAGCTTTGCTCATTGGCAACCCACTGTTTTAGCTCATCTTCGTCAATTTCTTGGTCTGCTTGGATAAGAGTAATTAATTGACTGGGATTATCTAATTGGGGCAGTCTTTCTATAGCTAAAGCTTCGGCTGACAGGGTTTGAGGATTGTCTTCGAGGATGACAATAACTTCGACTTTTGCCCCTTGGGGAAGTTGGGGGGTGTCGATTTTTATTGTTCCATCGGATTGAACGAAGGTGGTTTGACGAATTGCTTGTGCCATTTCTGTACTATGATTTATGTGATTTTTTGATTGGCTATGATTAGATTTTGCTACAAGTATCAGATTTTTCACCACTTTATCACCCCATCAATCCGTACTGTGATTTATGTGATTTTTTGATTGGCTATGATTAGATTTTACTACGAATATCAAAAGTTTTTGAATCGAGCATCCTATTAGTTATCTCAATCATAGTCATCATTTAATGATTCCTAATCATGGTTTTGGTTTTGGTTTCATGACTCGTTTAAATTCTAAGCTTCTTGAGCCAAAGTTAATTAGTAAACCGATGGGAAGTCTATAAATTTCTATATAATTAATGGCTTGTGCGAGGTGAATATCTTCAAGTTTAATGACAGCTTTGATTTCTAACATTATCCTTCCTTCTACAAAAAAATCAACTCGTCTTGTGCCGATATGTGTTCCTTTATAAATGATATTCATTTCGTGTTCTTGACTAAAGGAAATTCCTTGATATGTCATTTCTATGGCTAAGGCGCGTTGATAGATTTTTTCCTGAAAGCCGTTTCCTAGTATGCGGTGTACTTCCATGGCACAACCGATTATTTTACCTGTTAATTCGCTGTCTGGATATTGAGAAGAAACGTAACTCATGCTATTGACTTGATACGATTTTCTGATTGGCTATGATTAGATTTTACTACAAGTATCAGATTTTTTCACCACTTTATCACCCCATCAATCCGTACTGTGATTTATGTGATTTTTTGATTGGCTATGATTAGATTTTGCTACGAATATCAAAAGTTTTTGAATTGAGCATCCCATCAATCCCTCAATCATAGTCCTCATTTAATCATTCCTAATCATAGTACGAGTTTCCCCTCAAAGGCCCGTTTTAAGATGCTTTGGCGCAATGCTTCCGCTTTGTTTAAGTTCTCGGTGAGGGTGGCTTCTAATTGGTCACATACTGATAATCTTGATTCGATTTCATCTAATATCAATTTTTGTTCAACTGTCGAACACAAAACAATAGGTAGATTAGATAAAACGGTCATATTAATAGATGCTAAGTTTACCGTCTGTTTTCCATGCTTAAAAAAATGGTTTCTAGCTGTCTGAGTTTGCGAAAAATAAGAAATATAGAGAGATTTTATAAGTTGTTGGAAAGTTCTTGCTCGAAAAACATGGTTTTGATGAATACAATCTGAAATTTCGTTTCTCCAAATTGTTCCTCTTCCTAATTTGTCCCTATCACCTCCCTCTGTGTAAAGAATATCGCCAGATACTAATCTATATTTTTCTAAATCTTCAGGAAGTACCTCAATATATTTTATAACAGATAAATCTAAGTAGCCATCTTGAACATTTGCTACTCTCAAGTAAGGGAGAGAAATAGTATTTTTACCCTCTAATTTCCTTCCTTTTGTCACACCACCAATAATATCACATAAATTTCCCAATTTCACCCACATCCAACCATCAGGTAAACTGGGTAAATTGCTTAATTCTTCTTTGGTGAGGGGAGGTAAATCTTTTGGCTGTTGGGGTTTGGTGGGTTTTTTTGTTTCCTTGCCGTTATTTTCCCATTCTTTAAGCGCTTGTTTCCAGTCTGCTAATTGTTGCTGATAATGGCGTTTTCTTTCAGCTTTAATCTGTTCTAATAGGGTATCGGCATCCTCTAGACTGTCTTGATGTGTGTTGCGCCATTTTTCGGTTAATTTGCCCTCAAATGCCCATTTTAACACTGCTTGACGGTAGGTTTTTAGTTGTTCTAGCGCTTTTTTCAGGGATGCAACCCCGTTATCTAATTCTGAGAATAATTCTTCAATTTTCTCGACAATGCGATGTTGTTCAGGTAGGGGAGGGAGGGGAATAGAAAGACTTGCAAAAGCTTTCGCTGATATCTCTTTAAAAGTTGTTCCATTTGCGTGCTTTTCTGCAAGCTGCTTTGCTGATTTTAAATAATAATAAATATATTCATTAAAAATGTTTTCATTAGGGATAATACTTTTAAATCCTTGATTGGTAGCTAATGAATTAGAAGCAATAGCGACATATCCTATTGGAGCGCGAGAAGAAAATAAAATAGAACCTTTAGGCATTAATTTCGCTGAAGAATTTTCTAAACCAAATTTAGAAATTGATTTATTTCCCTTTGATATATATTTCTGATTATAACCAGATAAATCAGCAGGAGAAATCCAACAAATTTCCTCCTCCCAATATTCAGCAACTTTAGTTGATGGTGTCCCACCTGATACAATTTTTCCTATATCTTGAAGTTGCACAATTTTCCACCCCAGGGGTAAATCTGAATAATTTGAGTTTGAGTCAGTCATAATCAATAAAAATCACTCCTCTTGAGGATTAATAATAGTTGTCATTTTTGCAATTAAATCAGGGATATTGTCTTGGGATGTTTGCCAAAGCGTGATTAATCTAACCTCTGAATAATCATGAATAATTTTATCTCGCATTCCTGCCATTTTCCGCCATTCTATTTGCGGATAGAGACAGCGAAACTCATCAGGAATATTTTTACTCGCTTCCCCAATAATTGCCAAAGCCATCATCACTGATAAAACTCTCTCCTCATTTTGTTCAAATTCCTCAAAAGATAAATTTATGGTTTGTTCTTGGATTATTTTAGCATATTTTAAAATATCCTCTAGATAATTTTTGACAATCCTTTTCATAGATAAACTGTCTCATTGAGAATCTGTTCACGAAGGGCAGCTTTTAAGGATTTTTTATCAATTAAATCCACAGGAAGACCAAGTTTATCACTAATTAAATACTCAACTTCTACTAAATCAAATAAGGTGGGGACTTGGGAAAACTCTACTAAAATATCCACATCACTATCTTTAGTTTGTTCTCCCCTGACATAGGAACCAAAAAGTCCTAATTCAAGGATTTTAAATTTTTCTATTAAAAAGGGCTTATAAAGGATTAAAATTGCTTTGATTTCCTCTAAAGTTTTCGGTTTAACTTCTTCGGGGTTCACTTCAGAGGAAAGCTGTTCAACGAGGCATTTTTTATCCATCGGCGATAATTGCTTGGCTAATTCCATCACATCTTGTAAGGTCATATTTACTCCTTAATTTGTAGGAAATAATTCCTCAATAACTGACAAATATTCAGTAATTGCGTCTTGAATGTTGCTTAACCCTTCTTTCTCTGTCTCTCCCTGGGACCAACAACCGGGCAACCCCGGACAACAGACGCTGCAGCCTTCTTCGGATTGATAGAGAATGATTTTATGTTTCATGATTTAGGAGTCCTTTTGATTTCGTATTTTATGCCACTAAAGCGGTGTTTAATTCCTCGATAATAGCCTCCATCTCATCGCCAAAAAGCTGATGGAGTTTACCGATTCCCCCCATACTATCAAAAGGGGTATAGTCCAAATCCTCTCGCTCTAAGGCAAAAGAACTGATAATATGTTCCTTGATGGCCCGTAGCCATTGCATCTGTTCTTGATTGAATTTTACTGATGCGCCCGCCTGTTTTTGAAAAACCCAAGTTTGAAAAGCTTTATCGATGCGTTTTTCATGGGGGGTTAAAACCTCATCTAAGCCAATAACACGCCGGATTAGGGCAATTAACGCTGTTAACTCACTGGTGGGATTGCTTGGCACCGCTTCTATCTGTTGATAGGCTGCCCATACTCTCATCGGCGCTAGGTTGGGGCGGTCTTTTTTGAGAATATCTAAGACTTCCTTGACCATTTTATAGGTGACGGGACGCTGTTGATAGGGCAGGTTATAGAGGATACGCAGGGCGGTGATTTCGTCCTTATTTGCCTCAATAAAGGCTGTAAAGTCATTTATTAGGGCTTGATTGTCTATCCGTTGCGCTTCACTCCATCCTGAGAATGTCACCCTATCCAGATTCTGAGTATCTATGTACTGTTCGTGTACTTTCCGCACATTCTCAAGGTAATGACTCAATTCCCCAGTCAAATAGCCGGCAGCCGCACGAGCAAGGGCTTTTTCCGCCGCTTTTAACTGTTCTGGGGTCGGATTTGTGGTTTGATAGGTTTCTTTAGCCCTATCCTCAATATTATCGGGGTCTGTGGCATTGAGCAGGGCTTTGGCCATATCTCCCAAAGTTGCCCCTCCGGTGATTTCTTTTATCTTTTCGGCTTCTTTTGGCGTGATTTGTCGTTCTAATCGCGCAAAACGACAGGCTAGGGAGATATAGGCATCGCTATCGTCTGTTCCCATCATAATGCCCATCATCAGGTCTTTTAAGGGGACACTGGATTTTCTTTCCAGGGGCCGGCTATCGGTTTTGGCTGATTGTTCCACACCGACAGCATCGATGATAATAAAGTGAGTTTTGGCAGAAAGGGCGGATTGAGAGACTTTTTTGAGACCATCATGGTCAAGGGTGCGTGTACCTCGTCCTTTCATCTGTTCGTAGTAGTTTCGAGATTTGACATCCCGCATAAAAATTAAACACTCAAGGGGTTTAATATCGGTTCCCGTGGCAATCATATCGACTGTGACGGTGATACGGGGATTAAAATAATTTCTGAACTGAGAAAGCACAGATTTCGGGTCTTCTGGCGATTTATAGGTAACTTTTTTGCAAAAATCGTTCCCTTCGCTAAATTCTTCCCGGACTATCTGAATAATATCGTCAGCATGGCTGTCATCCTTGGCAAAAATCAGGGTTTTCGGGACTTCTTGGCGATGGGGAAATAATTCTGGCAGTTTATCGCGAAAGGTGCGGATAATTTGGCGTATTTGGCTGGGATTGACCACATCTCGGTCAAGTTGCTTGCCGGTATAGACAATATCCTCATCCGGTTGTACCCAGCGTTTTTCACGGGTTAATTTTTCCCTTTTTTCGATGTATTCCCTGAGAATACGCCCGCCATTCTTGGTTATCTCCGTTTCTATAGTATAGACTTGATAATCTACGTTTACGCCGTCCATTACCGCTTGTTTGTAGCTGTATTCACTAACCACATTTTCATGGAAAAAGGCAAATGTCCGCACGTCGGGAGTGGCGGTTAAACCAATCAGAAAAGCGTCGAAATATAATAAAACCTGTTGCCAAACGTTGTAAATCGAGCGATGACACTCATCGATGACGATAAAATCGAAGAATTCAAGAGGAACTTTCGGATTATAGACCACGGGGACCGGTTGTTTCCCTTGTACTAATTCATTCGGGTTGGTTTGTTCGGCAGCCTCATCGAGACTTTCCCCTTTAAGGATAGAATAGAGTCTTTGAATGGTTGAGATGCAGACCTGAGCATCTTTGGCCAGATAACTGGAGGATAATCGCTGAACGTTGTAAAGTTCGGTAAATTTTCGGTTATCATCATTGGGAACAAAATTCCTAAACCCCCCTTCAGCTTGTTCTCCTAAGTTTTTGGTATCGACTAGAAATAACACCCGTTTGGCATCGGCAAACTTTAGGAGACGATAAATAGCGGTAATAGCGGTGAAGGTTTTGCCGCTTCCCGTGGCCATCTGCAGCAAGGCCCGGGGAAAATTTCGCTTAAAGGAGGCTTCTAAGTTGGTAATAGCTTTAATTTGACATTCTCTTAGTCCATTCGGGTCAAGGGGGGGAATATCTTGCAGTTTATCCCGCAAGCTTTTGGGTTTATCTTGCCATTCTTGCAGGGTTTCGGGTTGGTGAAAGGAAAAAACAAGACGGGAACGAGGTTTCGGGTCGCGGCGATTGGTAAAGCGCGTCAGCTTGCCTGTGCTTTCGTAAATAAGGTTAAGGGGCCGGTTATTGATATATTTCAGCTTACTATTAGCGTATTTGTTTGATTGTTCCTCCGCCACCGTTAAGTACAAGCCTTTTTCCTCTCGTTTGGCCTCAATAATACCGACGGGTTCTCTATCCACAAACAGGACATAATCAGCGAATCCGCTATCGGTTGGATATTCCCTGATAGCCACTCCCAAACTGGTATTGAAGTTGATTTCTTTTTTATCTTGGACAGACCATCCCGCTTGACGCAATTGTTCGTCAATCAGTTCACGCGATTGGTTTTCTGGGGTTTGATTGCTGGAAGGCATGGTTAGCAAATTTGGCGCGATAAGCTGACTAATTTAACAGCAAATGTCAATATTTAAGTAGGTAGGTATTGAAAACTTTCAGATCCCCCCGCCTATCGGCACCCCCCTTATCAAGGGGGGCAGGGGGGATCGAACCTAAAATCCATTTTTAATTTAATTATAACCAGCTATTTATCTTTATCTAAGCAGATTTTAGAAAGTTTTTTTTTATCTTAATATTAATTATCAGTGGTCGGAGATAAGGTCTTAAGAAATGTCAATTATCGCTATTCTTACTGACCCTCAATAAATTAAGTACCTAAGCAAAATTAATTACACATATCTAACCCCGCTCTTGCCTCTTGCCCCTTGCCTCTTGCCTATCTTCACTAGGAAATTAATTTTGCACGACTACTTAAAATCAGATCATAAATGCGATCGCTTGCTCAATTCTCGATGATTAATCTAGAGGCTAAAATCAGCAACTGAGACAATTAACCTTTTTCCAGCTACCGAGTTTAGGTGGTAAGCTGTTGACTATCTAAATTACTCGTTAAGACTGTCTATGAGCAGGGAGAGGCAGTTAGAGCATTTGTACTAAATTTTCAATACGCAGTTTAAATTCAGTGCAGCTTAGTCCGCTAAACGGTAGTGAACTTGACAATGTAGTTGATATTGTTACCGAACAGGGACTAAAAGATAGAATCAGAGAGCGCATACTTAGGGCCGGCTGAATAAATCTAAAAACCTTGTTGGGTAAGAATTTTAGACTTTTTGTCAATCAAAAAATACCAGATCTGGGAGTGAGCAGGGAGAAAATTCAGGTACTTTTTCCCTGAAAATTAGGATTGACCCTAAATAGCTGGGCAAAAAATCAAGAAAAACAGCAAAAAAGCGCAGTTACCCCCTTGACAAATAGCCAAAACTAGGCATTAGTTAAATTTAATTATTTTTTAATAAAAACCGCCTTCTATCACCAGAAAAAGCTATCGGTAGATTTTTATCCGAGTAATGTAATCATCTTTACAGCTATCGGGGATCAAAGGATGTTACGGTGAAGGAGCGATGACAAACCCACTTTAAGATCACCCCAATTGCTATGGCACAGATTCTCGATCCCCTCCCCAACGGCAAGAAAAATAGTATTCTTTGTTGCTATGTCAATGCGACCAATCATATTCAAATTGTTCGCATCACCAATATTGCTAACTGGTATTTTGAAAGGGTGGTTTTCCCCGGGCAGCGTTTAGTATTTGAGACCCTAGCGGATGCTTTCTTAGAGATTCATACGGGGATGATGGCCAGTGCCATCCTTTCCGATAATATCCCCTGTGAACGCCTTTATATCAGCGATGGGGATGACGATGACTCCGACGGTCAACTAGAGGGGGAAATATTCTACCCCCATTCCCTAGAGGAAAGTCAAGGGGCGAAAATTGACAATACCGTACCCTTCGGTTTAACTTTAGCTTCCGCCTAGCTAATAACCTAATCTGATAATTCCCCTCGCACGAGAATCACAGTGCAATTAACCGCACGGGCAATCGTCGAGGGGATATTGCCATTTAATAACTGATTGAGCAAACTTTCCCTAGATGCACCCAAAAGCACCAAAGAACAGTCTTCCGATTCCACCAGATTAATTATTGCCTCAGCTGGAGAGGCCGAAGGAATCGGTAAAGGCACAATCGGCTGTGCGATCGCTTTCTGTAAAGATGCTTGTAAAACTTCCAAAATAGACAGATCTGGCAGTAACTCCGTCGGAGAATAGATTTTACATAACCAAAGTTTGGGATAATCCGAAGACTCGGACAAGGACAGCAAACTAGGCAATAATGCTAAGGCGCGTTCGGCATTGGGACCGCCGGCGGTGGGAATCAGCCAAATCCTTTCCCGGTTAGGATCATTGGGAAAACAATCCTTTGTACCCAATTTTACCAAGATGGTTTCACAGGGAGCTTGGGCGATCAAAGTATCGACTAAAAACCCAAAAATCGCCCCAGTAGTGGATCTTTCCCCCGTCCAACCCATAATTAATAAATTGCTGTGTCGTTCGCGAATCGTGGCCAAAATCCCTTCGGCGATATCCTGAGCCACCGAAATTTGTGTATGAACAGAGATATTCTGCTGTCGCGCTAATCTTTCCAGACGATGAAGTAATTTGCGTCCTTCCCGCGTATCTACCCGGACTTCCGCCGGAGAACTAAGACGAGGTACAGTAATCACATAGAGACAATCTATCTCATAATTGCGTTCACGGGCGATCGCAACAGCAATTTTAAACAAAGCGGTAGCGGTGTCAGGATTGGCAATAGGTAATAAAATCCGACCTATTCCCACAGCCGGGGAACGAGTTTGATAAACCACATAGGAAGGGGTACTGCGTTGGGGCAGTTGACAAACCCCCCCTAATTGATCAGCTTCCACCCGGATAATATCAGTGCGGGTGATGATCCCCACCAGTTTTTGACCATCGGTAACGGGTAAACGGGAAAGCTGATAGCGATTTAACAGAAATAAAACATCGCTTAAAGCTGCCTGGGGAGCCACCGTAATCGGATTGGGAGTCATGATCTCCCGTAGGACGGTTTGACTGTTTTTTGATCGCCATTTATCCAGATCACTTTGGGTAAAAATCCCCAATAGTCGCCCCTGTTCCACCACCGGAAAACCGCGATGATGGGAACGAGACATAATTTTCACCACTTCCCCTAGGGGTAAATCCGCCGGCAGAATTTCCACCTGCGATTGCATCACATCTATAGCCGACAGATGGGCCAACACATCATTAGCAGGGGTTTCCTCGTTGAGAATAATACCACTAGCGGAAAGTAAATGCTGATAGAGGGAACCGGGGCGAATGCTTTCAGCAGTGATATAAGAAACGGCACAGGTCAACATCAGGGGCAACACAACATTAAAATTGCGATGCAGTTCAAAGACAATCACGATCGCCGTTACCGGAACCCTGACTACTCCCGTAAAAAAAGCCCCCATACCGGCTAAAGTATAACTAGCTTCGCTGCCGAAACCCATAATTTTCGTCTCGATTCCCCCCACCAGAAACCCCAAACAGGATCCCAACACCAAAGCGGGGGCGAGGAGTCCTCCCGGAGCGCCAGAACTGTAGGAGATCATCGTCAGGAAAAAATAGACCACAAAAGCGAGGGCGGTATTCTGCCAACTTAATTCCCCTGCCAGCAAAAATTCGCGTAAACCCGTATTATCTCGGAAAAAGTCGGGTAAAAAAGCCACTACCGTTCCCGATAACCAACTGACCAGACCGATACGCCAAGCCAGAGATAACCGCCAACGCCGCTGCATCTGGCTACAAAAAAGGATGCCTTGATTGAATAAAGCTCCCAATAAACCCGCTAAAACCCCCAAAAGGCCATAAAAGGGTATTTCTTGGGCAGAGAAGCTAATATTGGCATATTCAGTGATGATCGAGGGGGTATTCTGCAGCATCATCGAAACCACGGCCCCGGTAAAGGAAGCCACGATCGCCGTTTCTAGGGTCATACTGGAAACATCGCGCATTAATTCCTCGATCACAAAGAGGACTCCGGCGATGGGAGTAGTAAAACCGGCCGCTAACCCGGCGGCTGCCCCGGCTGCGATCATCTGACGACGGTGATCGGGACTGGTGGGCAGCCAGACGCTTAACTGGGCTGCTAGGGCTGCCCCGATGTGTACCGTGGGGGCCCGACGACCAAGGGTTAAACCACCGCCAAGGATCAGGATCGCCCCGATCATTTTTACGACGGCAACGCGCCAAGACAGGGGCAAAGGATATTTAGCTAAGGCCGCTTTTACTTGGGGAATACCACCCCCGGCGGCCGCGGGGGAGAAGTGTTCGACAATCCAACCGGCACTGTAACCGAGCAGAAAACCGCCGAGGGGCAAAACTAGGAAAGGAGAGGAATTGGCTACTAGATGCACCCGCCAACCACCTAACCAACCGATGCCCAATTTCAGGATAATAGCGGCAAGGGCGGAGAGAATTCCGATTAAACAGGCAACCAGTAAAGCATAACGACTATCGGTGGCGCTACGTCCGAAGTGTTGGGATTTAAACCACTGACGGAGGTTTTGGTAACGGGCAAAAAGTCCCATAATTATCAGGGAGAATCAAGGCAATGGCGGAGCGAGGATTTATTTCGGGTTCTCATTCCTCGTCTCTTTAATCATAGGCCGTTAAGTTCTGTGACTGTTCACCTTGTTTCTACCAGTGGACCCAATAGTAGTTTTTCGATCGATGGGCTAGGATCAAAGGTTGTTCCTATCTTTGAGCGGAGGATATAAAACTTGTCATTGATTGACCATAAGTAGCTGGTTATAATTAAATTAAAAATGGATTTTAGGTTCGATCCCCCCTGCCCCCCCTTGATAAGCTGTCCTTTAGTCACATCTTTCTTAACATTTCAAACCTTTGTGGCACAAGGCTTTCAAGACTCGGTTAACAATTTGTAATATTCCTTGTTGACACCCTTACTGACAAAGAAAAAACTGAAATCAAGT
>NZ_JADBTR010000030.1:0-8684 GCF_020246065.1 Microcystis sp. M144S2 | reverse complement strand
TAATAACTGGGTAGCTTTATCTAAAGGAGATGGTTCATTTAACCTTATTCAACGCGCTCAAGGGCTATCTATCGGTTTTTGGGGAGATGAAAATAACTCTCAGCAATTGATAGGAGACTTTAATGGAGACGGCAAAGATGATATTGTTAATTTACAAAGTGATGGAATTTCTAATAATTGGGTAGCAATATCCAGAGGTGAAAGATTTGGATATGATCTGGGTAAATTTGAAGACTATGATGATACCTATACTTATAATCTTGGCGACGGAAGTAAAACTATTTATGATAGTGAAAGCTATCAAGGAAAAACTCGTGATGGCGGTGTTGATGTTCTTCAATTTGATTCAAAAGCAGAAAGCTGGCTTTTATCCAATTGGGTTATTAAAAACAACGATCTGAATTTAGAGATTTTAATTCCCAGAAGATCGCCTGGCCCTGGCTATGCAGTCTCCGCAGACATGGTTCGCACAACTCTTGTAACGATAAAAGACTGGCTAAAACCCCAAAATCAAATCGAAATCTTCCGTTTTGCTGACGGAAAAGAATATGCTCCTACCCTTGGCCTTAACGGTTCCGTCACCCTGCAACCCCTCCTCGGCCAAAGCGAATACACCCCCGACACCACCCAACTCCCCAGCCAATTTAACCTTAGCCCCTATAAACTCGCCGTAGTTGACCTCACAGGCGACGGAATCCGCCTCATCTCCGCCGCCGAATCCCTCACCCAATACGACATAGATAACGACACCTACCCCGAACAAATGGGCTGGGTAGCTCCCACTGACGGCTTCCTTGTGCGAGATGTCAACAAAGACGGCTATATCACTGGACTCAACGAATTTTTCTCCCTAACCGCCCAAAACAACGTTACCCAACTCTCCAGTCTTGATAACAACGGCGATGGACTCATTAGTGCCAGTGATAGCCTCTTCAACGAACTACGAATCTGGACAGACACCAACCTCAACGGACAAGTTGAACTAGGCGAATTAGCCGCCCTTTATCGCTACGGAATTAATAACATTTCCGTCACTCCCCAAACCAAAGACTACACCGTTGCAGGCAATAAAATCACTGCATCCGCTTACTTTACCCGCCTCGGTTTTGATATTCGACCGACAGCCAAACTCCATGACGTACAATTTGCCTACGATCCCAATGGCGTAATACTAGAACAACTTGGTAACGGTATCGCCAAATTTAATTACGAAAATAAACCCGATATTATCTTTGCCGATGATTCCACTCAAAATATTAACCTAACCATCGATCCTAATGATACTTATTCTGCCACAGGTGGCACGGGTAATGACATCTTAACAGTTAAATCAGGTAGCACTAAAGGTGCAGTTCTCAGCGGTGGGGATGGTAACGATAAATTAGTCGGTTCTGGTGGCAATGATATCCTTACTGGAGGTGCAGGAAGTGATACCATTGATGGCGGTGCAGGAGATGATTTAATTACCATTGATAAAGACGACAATCTTAATAATATTAAAGGGGGAGCAGGATTTGATGTCTTAGTCATTGAAGGAGATGGAGATATTAACCTTATCCTTGATAATCTCGGTGTTGAGGTTGTCAATGGCAATAAAGGCAACAACAATCTTAAGGCAATTGGCTCTCAAAATGTCATCATCTCTGGCGATGCTGGCAATGATACTATTATAGGGGGTACAGGAAGCGATCGCTTAGAGGGAAATACTGGAAATGATGTAATTAATGGTGGTGAAGGAAGCGACATTATTGATGGGGGAGAAAACGATGATATTCTGACAGGAGTTAACCCCCAAAGCACAACCCCTGGGAAGGGAGAAATTGATAATATAACAGGAGGAACTGGACGGGATAAATTCATCCTTGGTGATAAAACTTGGATCGGTTATGATGATGGTAATACAACATCTGCGGGTAATAATGATTATGCCTTAATTACTGATTTTAACCCCACTGATGATATTATTCAGCTTAAGGGTTCAAGTATTGACTATTTATTGACTGTTTCTGGTTCTAAGACTAATCTCTACATCAACAAACCGGGAGCCGAACTAGATGAACTTATTGCAGTTATCAATAATCAAACAGCATTAAGTCTAACTGCTAGTTATTTTAGTTATGTTACTAATTCTAGCTTACCTACTATTAGCCTAGCTGTCTCTCCCGCAAGTGTTACCGAAGACGGGACAACAAATCTGGTTTATACCTTCACCCGTACTGGTGTAATGGTGTAACAACTAATGCTTTAACAGTCAATTACACCCTCGGAGGGACAGCTACCCTCAATACCGACTACACTCGTACAGGGACTACCAATACAGTCACCTTCGCTGCTAATTCATCCACTGCTACTATAACTGTTGACCCCACTGCTGATACCACAGTTGAACCTGATGAAACCGTCACCTTAACCCTCGCTGCGGGGACAGGTTATACAATTGGGACAACTACCGCAGTTACTGGAACAATTAATAATGATGACGTTTCCCAACTCTCGATTAACAATATCACCGTTGTCGAAGGTCAAGATAGTAATGCAATCCTTACCGTAACTGTCAACAATCCAAATCCACAACCAATTAGCGTCAACTATACCACCGCACCCATTAACGCTACCGCTAATGTAGATTACACTAGCAAAACTGGAACTCTCACCATTGCTGCTAATACTTCTACTGCTACTATTAGCATCCCCATCCTCAATGATAACCTTAATGAAGCAAACGAAACTTTTGCCATTAACCTCAGTAATCCCGTCAATGCAACTCTTACCAATAACAAGGGAATTGTCACCATCAGCGATACCTTAACCGCTAATGTCACCACTACCCTACCTGCTAATGTGGAAAATCTGACCTTAAACGGAACCGCAAATATTAACGGAACTGGTAACGCTGCTAATAACATCCTGACAGGTAATAGCGGTAATAATACTCTCAATGGTGGTGCGGGAATTGATACCCTAATCGGTGGTTTAGGGAATGATACTTATCAAGTTGATACTACTACCGATACGATTACGGAAAACGCTAACCAAGGTACAGATACCGTTCAATCTTCTGTAACTTATACCCTGGGAAATAACCTAGAAAACCTCACGTTAACAGGGACTACAAATATTAACGGAATCGGTAACACCTTAAATAATGTTATCACTGGTAATAGTGGTAACAATATCCTTAATGGTAGTGATGGGAATGATACCTTGATTGGTGGTACTGGTAATGATACCCTAACAGGGGGTGCGGGTAGCGATCAATTCACCTTCAACAACCGCAATGAAGGGATTGACACAATTACTGATTTTCTCTCCAGTCAGGGGGATAAAATTGCTCTCTCTGCTGCGGGTTTTGGCAGTGGTTTAGCCGCAGGAGTTGCGATTACAGCCGCTCAATTTGTGTTAGGAACAACTGCATTAAATGCCAGCAATCGCTTAATTTATAATACAATCACTGGAGGACTATTCTTTGATGGGGACGGGACAGGTACACTAGCAGCTATTCAAATTGCAACTCTTAGTTATAAACCCACTCTTACCGCCTCTGATATACTTGTATTAGTTTAATCTTAATACAGCTTGTAGGGTGCGTGTTTGCGGTTAAAAAGGGCTGTAAGCGTTACATGGCAAGGATTTTAAGGTTTTATTCTTCTCAGCACTCTTAAGCATTAGGCTAAAATTGCTCGTCTGAAACCCTTACTCTGAGCCAATCAGCACTTTTTGAGAAGTTACATACTGATAACTGATCACTGATAACTGCTATTCATACAAAATCTCATCAAAACAAGCTTCTCCCACACTCGATAAAGTCCTAGCGGCAGCCTTATCGGTTTTCGACTTCTGCACGAGGGCGCGGAATTGCTGTAGATTGTAACGAGCTTGGAATTTTTTAATCGTGCAGTCGCATAGATCTTTTGCCACATCAGCAGCTAATCCCTCCCCGCGCGCTCTTTGTAAACATTCTTGACGATAACTGTCGAAAGTAGTGGCAGTATTAGAACTTTGGCTAAGGTAAACGGCATTATTAGCCTGTACTGGCAAGGATAAAGCTAATAAACCGATAAAAGTTAGTAAATATCTTTGATTTCCGATCATAATCGCTTTTTTAAGCCTAAAATCCCCCACTAGATTAGAGAACAGCTGCCTAAATTATAGATCGATCGCTTGACTCTTGGGTTCCACTCTTGGCAAACTGTCATCTGTTATGCTACGATAAATACTGATTGATCGGCGCCATCGCCAAGTGGTAAGGCAGAGGTCTGCAAAACCTTTACCCCCAGTTCGAATCTGGGTGGCGCCTTGGAAAATATCGGCATCTTTCTTTTATTGCCTTGTCTAAATGAAAATTTAACAAGGTTTTACTTGATAGGCTGCCACTAAATAGCGAAAAATATACTCAACTATCTCTAAATAATTCTCGGTAGTTTCTAGAGACTCACCCCACACCGTCACGCCATGGTAAGAAATCAGTAAAGCGGGAATTTCTGGGGGGAAAGTTGAGAATCTACTTTCTATTTCTGCGGCAATTTTCGGCACATCGAGATAGTTAGCAAAAACTGGCATAAATACTTGAGGATTTTCTACCCAAATACCTAAACCTTTCAACATTTCTAAGGGAGGTAACGATAACTTGTCCTCGCGAGCAAAACGGGAAACTAAATTCGCTTCCACCGAGTGGACATGATAACAAGCTTGCGCTTGGGGAAAGAGACAATAAATCACCTGATGAATGCTAGTTTCTGCGGAAGGACGATTATCCTGATGAGCTAATTCTCTGACTTTTCCCGTCAGATCCACGCGCACAAAATCCTGTTCTGTGAGTTTACCTTTACTTTTGCCACTGGCAGTAATCCAAAAACTATGATCATCAACTTTAGCGGATAAATTACCCGCCGTGCCAAGCATCCAACCCAGTTGATAAAATCTTCGGGCAGCTGCCACTAGAGATAGACGAGGATCGCTCATGGTTTTTAGAGATATGGTAGATAGGGACTGACTATTATAACAATCGGACGATCCACTCGCCAGCAGATTTGCTGAGGATGTCAGTCAAGATCATCTCGCTCAAAACTAAACCCAAGATAGAAGAGAGCGAGGAACCGGTGAGCAAAAAGGAAGATTTAATCGTGGCAATGTGTTAGGAATGTGTTAGGTTAAAGATAATTGCAGCTTTGATGAATCGAGGGTTGAGCCGTGAATAACAACTTTTTCCGTAGCTATTCTGTCAATGATTCTGGTTTGGGTTGTTTCTTATCTTTGATTTTAGTCGGATTGTTGTTAGGCTCGATCGGACTAGGTTGGTTAGTCAATGGGTTTTTAATTCTCGTGGCATTCCTAATAATTTCCCCCGTCATTGCTTGGGGGATTTTTCGCTGGTGGTTGCGACGCAATTTAGTTGAAGATAGCTGTCCCGTCTGTAGCTACGAATTTACGGGTTTTAATCGCACGGAATGCCAATGTCCTAACTGTGGTGAACCGTTAAAAGTGGCAGGGGGTAAGTTTATTATTCTCACCCCTCCCGGTACGATCGATGTACAAGCGATCGAAGTACCTACCGGACAGTTAGAAGATTAGGGTCAAACCATTACCATCTAGGCACGCGCACCAAGCTGAAAGCGGGGGATCTGAATTTTAACAATAACAGCAGTCCCAGCAGGTGAATTGACCAATGAACGAGAACTAAGCCCCAAATAATTGCAAAAATCAAACTACTAACGGCAAGAGCTTTAAAAATATCATTATCGGTCTTTTGATACCAGAGAAGACTAAGGAAGGAAAGCAGTAGGAGTAGAAGGAGAAAGAGTGGGGAGAACATGGGGATCACCATTGGGTGAGGGGACTGTTTTCACATCCATAGCCTATCATTTTCCCTTGACGGCTACGGGTAGCAGCGGCTACATTCCCCCCTATTTGTCATAAATCTTTAGAATCAAATTAAAAAGTTTACAAGCCAATCTTTTAGTATAAAGGTGGCGCGACAATCATCCTCATTGTAACGCAAAATAGCCGCCAATAAAGTCCGATCTCCTGTTTTTAACCACTGGTCATACCACCAAACGCATTGATCCCCGCTTACTCCTCGATCGCGCCATTGAAAGCCAATCCAGTTAGCGAGGGATTTTAAAGAATAACTTTCCACGGGAAAAGTTACCGAATTAACTACATGATAGTGCAGATCAAAACAGCGAGAAACTAACTGATTAATCAAAGAAGAAGGGGTTTTATAAAGATAACCTAATCGCTTAATTGTTTCCACTTCGTACTCAGAAAAATGAAAAATTGGTGCTTGATAATCCTGCATGACTAAGGTTAAAAATTCCTGCCAAATCCTGCCTTCATCTTCTGGCTTTTCTGCCAAAAAGGGATAAAACTGCTGGGTATTAACTCGATAATCAACGCGTAAAATCCCCAAAAGATAATCTAAATTCTGTTCTGGTTCCGCTTCGATGTCAAAATAAAATTCAATCTCGGCCCTCGGTAGGGGAGACAAATAAGCAGTTTTGCCGTTGCTTTTGCGAAAGGCCCGATTTTCAATAATTGCTTGGGCCTGTAATTGTAACTGATTAGCCACCTCTACCCCCATCCCCTCCCCCATACGGGTAGGACAGGTAAGCGCCAGGGATTCCATGGTGGAAACCCCCAAAGACTGTAAAAATTGGTAACGACTGGGAGTTACCCCCGGGACTAAAGAAAGATGTTGACTCGCTTGGGCGATACCATAACAGTGACTATACCAATGACATAAACTGCAACGCTGACGCGAGATAAAAACTTCTGGTTCTTGGCGATTAATCACCATTTCGCCGAACTTTTTGATTATTTCCTCTAGTTTAGTTAACCAGAGATTCAATTCCACCCGATAGCGATTATGACGACGTAGGACAATTTCCGCGTAATTGGGAAAAACTCCCTGCATACTGGCTAATAAGTAGGCGTAAAAAGTAGCCAGCATCTTATATTCAGGCTTAGGACGGCGTCCGAGTTGAATATTGAGGGGATAATAAATCCAATCGCCAAATTTCGACTCTCCTGCCTGTTTAATTAATAAATGCGGGGAACCGGTTAAAGAGACGGGATAGCCAGATTGTAACAGGACTCCGTGATAAATACAGGATACCCCCTGACGCATCAAAGCTTCCGTTTCCCTAGCGGCGGCTAAAATATCGCTGGTGGGGGTAGTCAGGGAACAATAATCCGGATAGGAGTCTTGCAGGACTTTTTTAACGTGACTTTGACTCTCCTGGCGCAATTTAAGCAAAAAATCTCGCTCAGGGTCTTTTTCTTGGCTATTGCCGTAGAGATTTAAAAACGCACGGCGTTGACAACGTTGGTAGTCTAGAAGTAGATCATCGGTCAGTAGCATTATATACAAGGAGAAAAGTTAAGCTTTCCTGGACCAGTGAGTTGACACTCCCATCGCACTCATGCGAGGGATTCTTGGTTGATTGACTTAAGTTGTCTTGGCAGGAGTTCGGTGAGGCTCACTCGATCCGTGTTACTACCATCCAAGATAGAGCTTAAATCTCCCCAAGCGCTCGGTTCGACTACGCTCACCGAGCGCAAGTCGAACCGAGCGCAAGTCGAACCGAGCGCAAGTCGAGGTGCCAGTTTCCAATATGCCCTATCGTAGCTTTTTTGAGTATATTTAATGCCGCCATCTTGTCTCTATCTTCCATATACCCACACAAACAAACATGAGTTCTGACTGATAGAGACTTTTTAATTAACCGACCACAATTAAGGCATTCTTGACTTGTATAGGCTGGATTAACTGCAATAGTTAATCGGCCGTACTTAATACCAAAATAAGTAGCTGGTTATAATTAAATTAAAAATGGATTTTAGGTTCGATCCCCCCTGCCCCCCTTGATAAGCTGTCCTTTAGTCACATCTTTCTTAACATTTCAAACCTTTGTAGCACAAGGCTTTCAAGACTGAGACAAACATAATAAAATTTTGTTGTTCATTGTTAGGATTCTTTAGGGTGTTTTTGAGACTTTTTCCATCTATGCCTAGCCAATTTATATCATCTCTTTGTCCATATTCTTGTAATGCCCATTCATTAAACATTTTTAACAAACTCTGCCATTTAACTCCCATCATTACCCTTCTAATTGTTGAATAGGATGGGACTCTTTCTGGAACTATGTTAAATTCTTGACTGAGCCTGTGCCGACCCTTCGACTTGGCTCAGGGCAAGTTATTTTTAGCAAACTCTCCTAGCTCTCTATAACCTGAGTATCCTAGCATTGTTCCCAGTATTATTACTACTAATACTATCCATAAAGGGTGTCTTTTTCCTTTATCTTTCCGAAAGTCCTTGACTTGTTTTAGTTTTTCTATTAAGCTCAACATATATTTAAAAAGTTGGCGGTCACTTCTCATTTTACCTGATAGTGATCGCTTTTACTTTTGATATTCTGATGGGAGAATGAATCAGCCCTACCTTAATCCCCCCTTCTATCCATTAGTCACATCTTTCTTAACATAAAATTTGACAAAAAGAGAAAAGTGTGCAAGATGGCTCAAGGGGGTTCTATGGGGGAACTAATTTGATGAGATAGTTTCCAAGTCTGGCTGATATCATGTAACCTTCGCAGTCCCAACCAAATAGTTTTAACACCTGGTTCACCGTTAACCCGTTCGGCGGTTCGGCTGAGCTCACCGTCGAAGCCTGAGCTCACGGC